>CAZXUP010000088.1:4141-9996 GCA_964643815.1 uncultured Vampirovibrionales bacterium | reverse complement strand
CCAAGCCGGTTGGCGCAACGCAAGAGGCTCGTCCGGCGGAGCAACCCAGGACGAATGAAAAACCTTCCACTCAAGAGAAACAAACCCCGGCGGCTACTGAGCCAAAGCCGGAACAGAAGCGGCCTGCGATGCCTTTGGACTGGACACCGGGAATGGATGACTAGGCACGCCGTTTAACATTGGATTAAATGGATTAAATGCGGGTTTGCTGATTTGCAGGCGGCCATCGTCGCGGAAAGCGATGGGGCGATAGGGGGCGCCGGCTTGTTGCAAACCGTAGTGGAAGAATGTTCGCAATGGCTGGCCGGAGTTCCAATGGACACGTTCAGGATGTGCGAAATCCGGGTATTCCGTACCCTTGACGGTATATTCCCCGATGGCGATATCATAGACTTTGAGCGGGTTCAACACGTCCCACCGACCTGCTTGCCGGTTGTGAACCCAGGCTTGCGTGACGCGTCCGGTTTGTGAGTCCATCGCAACGGCCATGCCCGAGGGATGCAGCATGCCGGGGTGCGGGTTTCTGGTCGCCAAGCCCTGGGCGGATTTGTTCAGCGAGTTTAAAATTTCCTGCCCGGTCACATTCAAGCGCACGACGGGATCGGTAAACGGCATCAACGCCTTGAGATCATGATCGGTAAAGATGCCCGGCTCAAAGTTATTACGGATTTCCGGCGAGCGAACAAGGGCAATCTCTGCACCGGTAGCCGAACGCACCGCATCCGCTGTAAACTGGGCCACGGTATCGGCATGAAAATCGTTCTCGGTGGCGTCATAGGCGTTCATCATGGTTGCCATCGGCTTGGGCGCGCCCAGAGTCGCGTTGCGTATGGCGGTGGCGTGCGGGTCCGGCGGCAGGGTAAAGGGGTTGACCAGCACGTTTTGCTGCGGAATGAAATGCCCTTGCGCATTGAACTGCCCATCAAGCACACCGAATTTACCACCGTTCTTTCCGGCCTGAACCAGCAGAACCGGCTCGCCCTTGGGGGTGAAGAAGTAGTTGACGCCGGGAACGATACCATTCAGTTCGTCATGCGAATGGCCGCTGATAATGATATCAATGCCGCTGACGCTTTGAGCAAGCCGCTTGTCCAACTCGACACCCATGTGAGACTCCAGGAGAATTTTATTGATTCCTTGCGCCTCAAGTTCATTGACCTGTTCCTGAACCTCCTCCACCGTATCATCCCAGTCCTCGACCTTCTCCCCTTCTAACTTGGCCTGGCTGCTGACGACATCATGCAGCTCCGGTGTGGTGATGCCGATAATGCCGTAGGTGCCCTGTCTCCCGCGGCTGATGACGGGACCGGTTTGGAGTTTCCCATCCAGGATACGTTGATGGAGCGGGCTGCGGGACGGTATTCTCAGGTTGGAAAGAACGGTCGGAAAATTGGCGAAGCGCAAGCCTTCGGCATACGAGAGGCTTCCAGCATCAAATTCATGGTTTCCCGTTGTCACCGCGTGATAATTCAGCAGATTCATCATCTGGACGTTGAGCTTCCACTCTTCAGGCTCCTGGCCGACGTTGTTGTCGCCCGAGTTTAGCCGAAGCACATCCCGTCCGACGGCCTCCCCTTGCATCGAAAACTGGCGGAAACCAGTGGTCAGATGGGGTAAGGCTTTGAATTTCTCGTGCGGATCGTTGTTGTAGACGATTCGGATAGAGGTCATGCCAGGGGTTGCAGGCAACATAGCCGGTCCCTGGGCTGTATTGACGGGTTTGGTGGGAAGCTGGCTTGGCTGAAAGCCTGATGTAGACGGCACAAATGGGCCGGGGAAATATACGGACGCTGCGGGCATGGAGATGCTCATCGCGGAAATGGGCCTTGTGTCACTTTCACATCGCTGTTGGATATAAACCCCTAGGGTGGCAACGGATTGCCTGAAGGTATGCTTATGTTACCGTAAGCACCGCCAATCTTAAAGTAAACCCTGCCTATAGGCGTTTTTTATGCCGAATAGCAGACAGGCTCATCAAAAGTACAGGCTGATAGGCCGTTTGCTGAGTTTCATGTCCGATAAATACCCGTCCGGGCGATGCATGACGGGGGATCGGACGCTAGAATGCCTGTACTCACCTGGGGGAAAGGTTGACATGAAAGTTCAAGATATTCTTAGCACCAAGCTGGGGCAGGCTCGCAGAACCTTGAATGAACTGGTTCAGGGCTATGACGGTATGGACGATACGGAACGGCTGGAAAAATCCAATACCATCCTGGATGAAGTAAACGGCTACCTGAAAATCCAGCAGAATCTTGTTTTTCCTTATATTGAAAAAACAGGTCGCTATCTGGATTTGATGATGCGGGCCTGTGATGTGTATGACGAAATTGATGCGATTGTCGGATCTGTCGTGATGATCCATGTCGATGAACCCGAACGACGCTATTATAATTGCATGGTTTATCTTGCCCAGTTACTGGAGAGAGCGGAACGTGTGGATCGGGAAGCGATTTTTCCGTGGATGGATACGTACCTGACGGACGAAGAGCAGGAGTATATTGTGCGTAACGTCAGAACCCAAATGACGCACGCATCCATCTCCGCGTCCGGCACGACGATTTATTGAGACGCAATCCTGTATGCCGACTCAGGCCAGGCCAAATTTCAAAAAAAAGAGGGTCCGGTCACCTGCCGGATCGGAGGATGAGCTGTATCTCGACATTACCGAAGTCGGCTATAGGGTTTTAGCCGCCTGGTGAGTTGAATGGAAACGGCAAAGCCAGTTGAATGGGTATACGATTTTTTGGGAGTTTGATAGCTAGAGAGTTGGCCTGAGAGTTTAGAGATGTTTTATTGCGACATTCAAGGCAGATTGCAGCCAGCAAGCAATGGACAAAGCAACCGATCAAGCTGTCAACATGAATGATTGATTAACAATCTGTTTTTAAAACGGATTTGCTAAAACCAGTTTTCTTTTGGGGATCTTATCGAGCCGGTTTTCCGGCTCTTTTTTTCTGTCGGCCAAAAGCCTTGCTAACCCTGGAAAAAAACAGCATGCCCAACTGGGGTTTCCAATCCAATTGTTTTTTTGTTATGGTAGGGTTTGGAGAAGGTGAGTATGAATGTCGTTTTGTTTGCCGCAGTTTTTCTGCGCAGTAGAAAAAACAGATTATGATGGAATTGCTGGATGAAGTGAAAGCGAATAGCGTTCATAAAATTACCTTTGGCGCGCAGGTGTTACCGGATGGCAGGGGAACCTGTTTTCGGTTTTGGGCGCCTTCCGCGCAATCGGTTGAACTCGTCATTAACGAGCAGGCGCATGCGATGCAAGCGGATGGCGATGGCTGGCTTTCAACGACGGTTTCTGACGCTGGGCATGGCACGTTGTACCAGTATCGAATCAATCAAGAATTACTGGTGCCGGACCCGGCGTCGCGTTTTCAACCGGATGATGTGCATGGACCCAGTCAGGTCATCGATCCCAATCGCTTTGAATGGCAGGATTTACAGTGGCGTGGCAAGCCCTGGAACGAGGTGATTTTATACGAGTTGCATGTTGGGACGTTTACCCTTGAGGGTACTTTTGCCGGTGTGCAAAACAAGCTGGACTATCTGCTGGACTTGGGAGTCACGGCGATTGAGCTGATGCCTGTCGCCGATTTCCCAGGGCGGTATAACTGGGGGTATGACGGGGTGCTGCCCTTTGCGCCGGATAGCGCATACGGCACGCCCGATGATCTGAAGCGCTTGATCCAGGCGGCCCATCAAAAAGGACTGATGGTTTTTCTGGATGTGGTTTATAACCACTTCGGCCCCGAGGGGAATTATCTGCATGCCTATGCCGAGCCGTTTTTTACCGGGCGGCATCATACGCCCTGGGGAGGAGCGCTTAATGTGGAAGGGGCAAAGCCGGTTCGGGAATTTTTTATTCAGAATGCGCTGTACTGGCTAAACGAGTATCGTCTTGACGGCCTGCGTTTTGATGCGGTGCATGAAATCTATGATCAGTCAGAACCTCATTTTTTGCAGGAACTGGCATCCGTCATTCGGGCTGAAACCGATTCGGAACGCCTGATTCATCTGGTATTGGAGAATGATGACAATGCAGCCTGCCTTTTGTCCGGCAAGGCAGACAAATTAGAAACGCATTTTAATGCGCAATGGAATGATGATTTTCATCATGCGGCGCATGTGATTTGTACAGGAGACGTAGAAGGCTATTATACGGACTATTCGACGACGGATTCTTTCGCTTCCCCCTGGATGCATTTGGGACGTTGCCTGGCGGAAGGCTTTGGATATCAGGGTGAAGCGTCACCGTATCGACAAGGGAAGCGTCGCGGCGAGAAAAGCGATCATCTGCCGTTGATTGCGTTTGTCAATTTTTTGCAAAACCATGATCAAATAGGTAACCGGGCGTTGGGTGAGCGATTGATCAGCCTTGCTTCACCAAAAGCCGTCAAGGCCATGCTGGAAATACTCTTACTGGCCCCTGCCACGCCCATGCTCTTTATGGGTGAGGAGTGGGGAACGGAAAAACCGTTTTTATTCTTTTGTGATTTTAACGAGGAGCTGGCTTCCCTGGTTCGGGAAGGGCGACGCCGGGAGTTTTCCCATTTTAATGCCTTGCACCCCGACGTGCAAATCCCGGACCCGGTATCGGTTGAAACATTTAATGCCTCGATGTTGGACTGGCAGGAAAAAGATCAGTGGGAACACCTCAATTGGTTGACACTTTATAAGCAGTTGCTGGCTCTGCGAAAAAAAGAGATTATTCCGCGTCTGCATCGGTTATTGCCCGGAGCAGCTACGTTTGAGGTGATGGAACAAAGCGGTTTGCAGGTTGACTGGCGGCTGGATGACGATTCGGTCTTAAGGTTGATTGCAAATCTGGGTGACTCGGCGATTCCCTGCGATTTGGAAAAAGTTCCATCCGTCCTGTTTTATAGCAATGATGAAACATGGCCGAATGTCTTGAAGGCGGGCAGTCTCCTGCCATGGTCGGTGGCTTGGGGGATGATGTAATGGGGGCTGTTTCGGAAAGCGGGCTGAAAAGCCTGGCCCGTTTCTATGGCGTACAATCCGTTTGGGAAGATGGCTGGGGTATCCCGCACAAAACGGACGAACGGACGTTGCGACTCGTGCTGGCGGCAATGGGAGTATGCACAGAGTCGAGCGAGGATGATGGACGCGCACCGGCAGAATCCCGCAAAACCGAACAATGGCTGGAGCCGGTCATGGTGCTTCGGGAATCTTGCCAGGAGCTTCAGATTGCCATCACGGTGCCGGAGCATCTGCGATCGCATGTGTTTCATTGGCAGATCGTTTTGGAAAGCGGTGAAATCCTGGAAGGGCATCTGACACCCGCGAAGGACCTGAGACAAACCACAGGGAACCGATTGGGAGATGAAATCATTCTGGCTGAAAAAATGACCGAATCTGTGTTTTGCCCGCCTGTTTCGTTGCCATTGGGCTACCATCGCTTTCTGTTGCGCAAAACGGAATCCGGCGAGACGGAAGAACTGCTGATGGTGGTTGCGCCGGATCGTTGTTACCTGCCGCCTGTTTTGTTGCCCCAGGAGGCGAGCGAGGCAACTGACGATGTGGTGCGGCAAGGGCATCGTGTTTGGGGGCCAATGATTCCGCTGTATGCGCTCAACTCGTCCAGAAACTGGGGTCTGGGGGACCTGGGTGATTTGCAGAGGGTTATTGACTGGTGCGCCGAGAATCAGGGCGATCTGGTCGGGTTAAATCCCCTGCATGCCTTGTTTCCAGGTAAGCCGGAACAAGCCAGCCCTTATTCGCCATCCAGTCGCATGTTTTTTAATATTTTGCTGATTGATATTGAAGCCGTAGAAGATTTTGCAGAGTCCGATGAGGCGCGCCATCTTGTCTTCAGCCCATCGTTTCAG
>CAZXUP010000088.1:0-4131 GCA_964643815.1 uncultured Vampirovibrionales bacterium | reverse complement strand
TCAGGAAGCATTGCGGGCGCTTCGAGAACTTTCCCTGATTGATTACACTGGTGTGTGCAACCGCAAGATGGAAGTGTTGGAGCTGCTCTATCAAAATTTTTGCCGCAAGCATCTTTTTTACCGGACATCGGCTGCTGAAAAATTTGAGCAATTTGCACAGGAGCAAGGAGAGATACTGGATCGGTTTTCGCTGTTCCATGCGCTGCAAGAAAAATTTTATCGGGAGAATCCGGCGATCTGGAGCTGGCCGCTCTGGCCGAAAGCTTACCAAGATCCGGATAGCGATGCCGTGCGGGAGTTTGCCGAAACAAACCGGGAGCGGATCGACTTTTATCGTTATTTGCATTGGCTGGTGGATCAACAGTTGCATGACGCAGGGTCGCGCTGCCTACAACACCGTCTGGGCATTGGCTTATACATGGACTTGTCTGTTGGGGCTGATCCGGCTGGCGCCGATGTCTGGGCCAATCAGCATTTGTTTGCGCTCTCCTGTTCGGTGGGCGCCCCACCGGATGCGTATAACCAGAAAGGACAAGACTGGGGGTTGCCGCCTGTCATTCCCCATAAGATACGCGAGGCGCAATACGGCTTGTGGATTGAAATGCTGCGGCGGAATATGAAATATGCGGGGGCGTTGCGGATTGATCATGTGATGGGGTTGATGCGTTTGTTTTGGGTTCCCGAAGAGAGACGGCCTGAACAGGGGACGTATGTCTCTTACCCACTGGATGAACTGCTGGGTATTTTGGCGTTGGAGAGCCATCGAAACCAGTGCATGGTGGTGGGAGAAGACTTGGGTACGGTGCCTGAAGAGATTCGGGAGCAGATGGATTGCTGGGGTGTTTTTTCGTCCAAGGTGTTTTACTTCGAGAAAGAAAAACCGGGAGAAGAAAAAAACGAAGGTTTTCTCGATCCCACGCAGTATCCCGCTGCCAGCATGGTGACGGTTAGTACGCATGATTTACCGACACTGACCGGTTTTTGGGAAGGACGCGATATTGCCGTCAGAACGGAACTGGATTTGTATTCCAGCAAAGAGTTGCGGGATTGGCAAATTCGGGAGCGGGTGATGGATCGCATCGGTATCCTGAACCTGCTGGAGCAGCACGATCTCTTGCCGGAAGGTGTGACGACCGATCCGGCTTCGGCACCCTGCATGACGGAAGAATTACTATTGGCGATTCATCGCCTGCTGGCGATGTCGGACGCCCAGATTTTCATGATTCGCTTTGAGGATTTGCTGCAACAGCCGGACCAGATCAATCTGCCGGGTACGGTAGAACCAGCCTATCCAAACTGGCGGCAAAAGTTGTCAGTGCCACTGGAGGTACTGCTGAACGATTCCCGCGTGGCGGGCGTGTGTGAATTTCTACAGCAGGAACGCGCTGACCGAAGCAAACTGGAAGCGTCTGTGGAAATTGCCGCACCCGGACATACAACCGCGCTGATTCCAACGGCAACGTATCGGCTTCAGTTCAATCGAAATTTTACATTCCGTCAGGCAACCGCGTTGATTCCCTATCTCCATCGTCTGGGCGTGAGCCATTGCTACGCCTCACCCTTGTTGACGGCGCGTGAGGGCAGCTCGCATGGGTATGACATTACGGACCATCGCTGCCTGAATAGTGAAATCGGAAGTCTGGATGAGTTTCGGCAATTGTCCGATACGCTTCGGCTGCACGGCATGAGCTTGATTGTTGATATTGTGCCGAACCATATGGGTGCGGGAAAAGATAATCCCTGGTGGCTGGATGTTCTGGAAAACGGCCCTTCGTCCGTCTACTCGGATTATTTCGATATTGACTGGGATCCGCTATCGGTGGATTTGAAAAATAAAATATTGCTGGCTATTCTGGGGGATGCCTACGGCAAGGTGTTGGAGCGTGGCGAATTGAAGTTGCGTTTTGATGGGGAAACCGGGTGTTTATGCCTGGACTATTGGGATAATCCGATTCCACTGGACCCGGTGACGTATCCGGTGGTGCTCGGACATCGCATGGAAATTTTGGAAGCGCGCCTGAGCAATAATGCCACAGCCTTGTTTGAATATCAGAGCATTCTGTCGGCGCTGGAACATTTGCCGGTGGAAACGGAAGGTGATTTTTCGAGAAAAGAGGAGCGTTCGCGGGAGCGTTTGATTGCACTGAACCGTCTGGTTCAGCTTTGTCGGCAGACGCCGGAGTTGGGCATGTTTATCGAAGAAAACGTGCAGGATTTTCAGGCGGAAAAAGAGGATTCCACTAGCTTGAGTCGCTTGAACCGCCTGCTGGATCAGCAGAATTATCGCTTGGCCAACTGGCGGGTTGCCAGTGATGAGATCAATTACCGGCGCTTTTTTGACATTAACGATCTGGTGGCGTTGCGGGTGGAAGATTCCCGGGTGTTTTCCGATACGCATGAGTTGATTTTGAGTTTGATTGGGGAAGGACGGATTGCCGGTTTACGGATCGACCATCCCGATGGACTGTATGATCCGGCAGCGTATTTTCGGCGTTTGCAAGAAGAGGCGGCCCGCCGGTTAAGCCTGCCGGAGGGGAGGGATTTCAAGCTGGGCGATCAACAGTTGCCCTTGTATATTCTGATTGAAAAAATTCCGGCGTCGTTTGAACGCCTGCCCGATCAGTGGGCCGTGCATGGCACCACGGGTTACGAATTCGCCAACCTGGTGAATGGCTTGTTTGTTCGCCAGGAGAACGAAAAAGAAATGACCCGGATTTATGAGAAACAATTGTCCCGGCGAGTGGATTTTGAAGAGCTGGTGTATCAGTGCAAAAAGCTGGTCATTAATACGACGCTCAACAGCGAACTGGCCGTGTTGACGTCTCAGTTGCACCGTTTGTCTAAAGCCAACTGGAGCTTCCGCGACTTTACGCTGCACCACCTTCGGACTGCCCTGATTGAAGTGGTGGCCTGCTTTCCGGTTTATCGCACGTATGTCACGCCGGATTGCGTCAGTAAAAAAGACCGGGAGTATATCGAGTGGGCGGTTCGTTCCGCCAAACGCCGAAGCACAGCCAGTGACACCAGTATTTTCGATTTTATCCGGCAGGTTTTATTGCTGGAGTTGGCGGCGGAAGCCGATGCCGAGCAAAACGATTTCCGTCGGGCGGTGGTCCGGTTTGCCATGAAATTTCAACAGTACACCGGTCCTGTCATGGCAAAGGGGCTTGAAGACACGTCATTTTATCAGTTTAACCGTTTGGCCTCTCTCAACGAAGTGGCTGGAGAGCCGCGTCAGTTTGGGCTTTCCGTATCCACCTTCCATCATCAAAATAACGAACGCGCCAGACGCATGCCGCATACCTTGCTGAACACATCGACGCATGATAGCAAGCGATCCGGAGATGCGCGCGCGCGGATTAGCGTTCTCTCTGAAATGCCGGACCTGTGGCAGAAGCACTTGCTGCTATGGCGGCGCATTAACCGGACCATGCGCAAACAACTGGAGGATGGTCAGCAGGCGCCGTCACCCAACGATACGTATTTGTTCTATCAAACCCTGGTTGGAATCTGGCCGTTGAAACAACCCAACGAAGAAGAATTGCAGGTGCTGGCCGAACGGATGGAGCAGTACATGCTGAAAGCCGCCAAAGAGGCCAAGTTGCATACCAGTTGGATTAACCCGAACCTGGATTACGAAGAGGCATTGATTCAATACGTTCGCGGCGTACTTTTGCGTCCTTCGCGGCTTTTTCTGGATGACTTTGCCGCGTTTCAGGCCGTGGTGGCCCGTTGCGGCATGTATAACGCGCTTTCACAAACGTTATTGAAATTGACGAGTCCGGGCGTACCGGATTTGTACCAGGGAACCGAACTGTGGGATTTCAGCCTGGTGGATCCGGATAACCGTCGTCCGGTTGATTATGAGGTCCGGCAGGCTTTGATGGAAGAGAGCGGTCGATTAGATAGCAGTCAAGGCCGACAGTCCTTTCAGGATGGTTTAAAGAAACTGCTTGATCAGATGACGGATGGACGGATCAAGCAGTACCTGATTTCAACCGTGCTGGACTTTCGGGGCGAGCATCCGGATCTGTTTCGCCAGGGAAGCTATATTCCCCTGGAAGTGAGCGGGTGCCATGCCGATCATATTGTGGCGTTTGCCCGGCAGTTTGAAGGCGAGCTGGCTATTAC
>CAZXUP010000087.1:5322-10088 GCA_964643815.1 uncultured Vampirovibrionales bacterium | reverse complement strand
GAGAACAAGCACAGGAGAGTCAGCCGCCCATGAGTCAAGTCACGAACCCGGTCAATGGAGATGCCGCCCAGCAAGCAGGAACCAGAGAAACAGAGGAGCAAGCGCTACTTCAAGTGCTGGATCACGGCTTTGTTGAGCTGATTGACGCGATGGGAACAGACTTGACGGTTGTGAACTCGGCGCGGGTGTCGTTCGGCAAGCGCAAGACGACATTATCCGATGGGGACAAGAAGCTGATCCAGTATCTGGCCGAGCATAAGCATTGGAGCCCGTTCCGCCATGTCATGCTTCAGTTTCACTGCAAAGTACCCGAGTTTGTGGCCCGTCAGTGGTACAAACACGTGGTGGGGATTGCCTATACCGAGTGCTCTACGGTGGATCATGCCTGGAACGAGATTAGCCTGCGCTATGTGGATGCCAGCGAATTCGATTTCTACACGCCAACGGGCTTCCGGAAGCAGTCGGAAGACAATAAACAAGCCTCAACCGACGAATGGGTGAAGGACCCGGACGGCCTGCTGATGGCCGAATACCAACAACAATGCCAGAAAGCGCTGGATTTGTACCATCGCATGCTGGAGCATGGGGTGGCGCGTGAGCAGGCGCGTGGTGTTCTGCCGCTCAATATCTACACCGAATTCTACTGGACGGTGTCGTTGCAGGCGTTGGTCAACTTTATTACGCTGCGTCAGCATCCGGGCGCCCAATACGAGATTCGTCTGTACGCCGATGCCTTGGAGAAACTGGCCTGTGGGGTGGTGCCTGTTTCATTTGGCGCTCTGCTTGGGTCAAACGCCCAGAATTGAGCGTTAGAAGGTTGAAATAGCCCTGTAGTAAAACCTTGGTTCTATTCAGGGTTATCTTCCATTGTTTGCGTTTTTCCCGTTTTAAACGTCTGTCTGACGGTAGCTTTACCTAAAGTTTTTTGGCCCATTGTCGATGATCGAGAGTGTGAGAGTGTAACACCAAAAGGTATGATATGGGCCAGCCATTCAATTTATCCGGGTTGAAGATCTCGCATATCATGTCTCCCAACGTGATTTTCGTCAACGAAGATGACTCGGTTTCGTTTGTGGTCAAGATTTTTGCCCGTTGCAGCATCAGCGGCGCCCCTGTCGTCAATAAAATGGGCGAATATGTGGGGGTGGTTTCCAAGACCGACCTGTTCAATAAGAAGCTGCTGGAGTACCTGCAGCACAGCGGGAGTCTGGACGATTTGCCGGTAAAATACATTATGAACCCGACCCCGCCCATGTGTCTGGAAGAGCATATGTCTGTTGAAAAAGCCGCGGAAATTATGCTTCAAAACCACATTCACCGGGTATTTGTGAGCTATAAAGAGAAAATTATCGGTGTGGTCAGCAGCTATGACATCCTCAAAGTGGTGGCTTCCGCCGAGGAAGCGCCGGTTTCCCTGTTGGAAAGTGAGAAAGAGCAACGCTTCCTGAATATTCGGGCGCAATTACAGAAGAAATCCATCAAAACCGGCCAAAAAGGCCATTAAGCCACCCCTGTTATTCCCGCGAAAGTGGCCAGCAAGCTGGCTTTGGTTAGGATTGGGTAGACACTATTGTCATTCCGAAAGCGGGAATCCAGGAAAAGCTTGCGCAACGACTAGTCAAGGATACTGAATTTCCAGGTGGAGATAGAGTTCCTGCTCCAGCCAGTCGGCAGATAGCACTTTGGTTCTCGGGGCCTGAGGCACCGAAAAGCCTTGGCCGGTAACCAGGGTTGGGTCATCTTGTCCGCCAAGCAGCAGCGGGCAAAGGGTCAGATAGAGTTCTTGCACGGCTTTGGCTTCCAGAAACAGGTGCATGATGTACCCGCCCCCTTCAACCAGCAGGGTTTGGATGCCTTTGGCTTTCAGTACTTCTAAAATGCTGCCCACCGGGTTATTTGGGTTGATGACCACCCATTCCACGTGCGGCGGATAGTGTTTTCGGGTGCTTTCCGGGGCGGGAGTCGGAGAAAATACGATGATGGAGACGGCTGGCTCGGCCTGAAACAGCTTGGCATCGGGCGGCAGGTTAAAGCTTTGGGTGAGGATGCACTGGAGCGGCGCCTGGGTTTGCTCGCTGCCGATGCGGACATTGCGGTATTCCCGAAAGGTTTCGCCCCCGCACAGGATGGCGTCTGCCTGGTTACGCACGTTGTGCAGGTGCTTCAAATCTGCATCCGAGCCAATGCGAGCCTTGGGTCGGGCTTTGGAGGCAATTTTTCCGTCCAGGGTGCTGGCAAAGCAGGCAATGATTCTCATAGAAGGTGATCTTACCACTAAGGGTCGGTGCAGGGCAGGAACGACCTAAGGGAGGGGGCTGGAGGTTTGCCTTGCACCGACCCTAAGAGGAATATCCGTAGTTATCCGCAAAGTCGCTGGCGCCGATGGTGCCGACGGCTTGCACCTGGATATCCGGGATCAGTTCGCTGTAAGACATCACCGTAATCATCGGGATGTGGCGATCTAACAATTGGAAGAGCGGCAAACGGATGCGCGGTGAACATAAAATAAGCGGAATGCGGTCATAGGTTTGTTGCACGCGGCGCAGTGTTTCGCCGGTGGTTTCAATCAATTCCTGCACCTGCAACGGATTTAGCAAGAACATCGTGCCCAGCTCCGTACGCTGGCAACTGTCATCCAGCACTTTTTCCCACTCGTTGGAAAGCGTGACGGCATACAGGTTTTTGTTGCGATCGGCGTGCATCAGGCAAATCTGGCGACCCAGGGAGGCCCTTAAGCGTTCCGACAGAATATCGGGTTCCTTGCTGAAGCGGGCGTAATCGCTCAGGCGTTCAAACACAAAGAGGATATCCTTGATCGAGACTTTTTCGCGGATGAGATTCACGAAAATCTTGCGCAAGTCGCTGGGCGTCAAAATCACGGGCACCAGTTCCTGAATGAGCGATTGATCGTGTTGGCGCACCAGTTCCATCAGCTTCAGCACGTCCATCTTGGTCATCACTTCGTCCACGTGCTTAATCACCACCTCTTTCAGGTGCTCAATCAATACATCCGTGGCCTCGGTCGCGTTTTTGGAAAGCGCTTCGGGGATCTCATCCGAAGTCATCCAGCGGGCTTCTTCCAGTTGGTAGGTCGGTTCCAAGTCGCTAATGCTGTTGGGCGAAGGCCGTATGTTATGGCTTTGAAACTGGCTGTCGGCAATCATATAGCGGCCCGGGTACACGTTGCCGGTGGCCACCGGGTTGTTGCGAATGGATACCAGGTATTCGTTCGGCCCCAGGGATGTGCTGTCCATAATGCGGATGTTGGGCAGAATGAAGCCAAGCTCATCCGTCATGCGGGCTCGCAGGCCCGCAATTTTACCCAGCAGTTGTCCGTCCTGATCCGGATCGGCAATCACCAGCAAGTCGTTGCCCACCTGCAAACTCAGCGGATCAACGCCCAGTTTTTCGTACATGCGGTTGGGGTTGATCAACTCGCTCATGTTTTCTTTGACTTGATCCAACTGTCCCAGTTGCTGTTGGACATCGGTGGCGATAAACACGGTCAGCGCGATACCGGCTACCAATATGGAAACGATGCCAAAAGACAGCCAGGGTAGTTGGGTGAACGGGCTGCTTAGCGCAATCAACATCAGAAAGACTGCGGCAAACAACAAGCTGTAGGGTTTGCTTTGCACCTGCGCAAATAAGTCTTTCGCCAAGCTGCCCTCGCTGGCGGTCGAACGGGTCATCATGATCCCGGAGGCCACAGCCATCAGCAGGGCGGGCACCTGGGCGGCCAAGCCGTCCCCGATGGTCAGAATCGTGTATTTTTTCAGCGCTTCCTCAATCGGCATCTGCATCATCAGCATGCCAATGGCCAAGCCGCCGATGGCGTTGATCACCGTAATGATAATGCCTGCAATGGCGTCCCCTTTGACGAACTTCATCGCACCGTCCATCGAGCCAAACAGGGCCGATTCCCGCTGCAAATCCTCCCGGCGGCGGATGGCTTCCTCGGGTGAAATCAAACCGGCGTTGAAATCCGCGTCAATGGTCATCTGTTTGCCGGGCATGGCGTCCAGGGCAAAACGGGCGCCTACTTCCGCAATACGCTCCGAACCCTTGGTGATGACCATAAACTGCACGATGGTGAGGATAATAAAGATGACGACGCCGACGATCAGATTGCCCCCGGTTACAAACTCTCCAAAGGCATGAATAATCCCGCCCGCTTCTCCTTTAGACAGAATGTTTCGGGTGGCGGCGACAGACAAGGCCAGTCGAAACAGGGTGCCCACCAGAATGATAGAGGGAAACGCCGCCATATCGAGCGGCTTTTGTACGTACAGGGACATCATCAGCAGGATAACCCCAATGGAAATATTGAGCGTGATGATGATATCCAGCAGTTCGTTGGGCATGGGCATCAGCAAAATCAATACCAGGCCCAAAATCATAACCCCAAGCACCACCTCGGTGAGAGGAGGCATTGCAAACCCTTGCTGCTGTCCGTTGGGGTAGGCCATTAATCGGTGTCTCCGAAGAGCTGCCGTAAAATGCCGAGCTGTGTCGAGAACGAGGCGTCAATGAGGCCGCTGTTGGTTTCGATGATGCAACTGCCCTGGTCCACCGTCGGGTCGTCCATCACAATCAGTTCGGCGTTCAGGTTGGGGATGGGGTCGGATTTCAGCAGGCGTTTGACGGTGGCGGTGTCATCCGGGTTGAGCTTGATGAGGATGGTTTTGCTGTTGCGTCCCGCTTTTTGAATGGTATCCCGAACCAGCGACATGACAAGGGACTCATCGCAACTGACTTCGGTTTTG
>CAZXUP010000087.1:0-5312 GCA_964643815.1 uncultured Vampirovibrionales bacterium | reverse complement strand
GGATCAGGCCTTTCCACTCGTAGTCCTGCAGCACCAGCTTCACGCCCAGGTCGTCGGCCATGCGCTTGGCCACTTCCACGGCCAGCCCGCTGATTTCATCCGTCACCGAATCCAGGGCTTCTTCACGGGCGTTCATCAATTCGGTAATCGTACTTTTCAATTCGGCGATGACGGTCTGGGCCTGGTTCAAGCCTTCCTGAAAACCCTGGGTTTGCGCATTTTCCCGGATGGCCACGGCTTCTTCGTAGGCTTTGCTGATAAGATTACGGTCTTCCACCCGGCGATAGCCCCGACGGCGCTCGTTGCCACGGTCATCCACCCGGCGTTCCGGTACTTTGCCGGTTTGTACGTTTTCCTCGCTCCATTCGGGCGACTCGTCCAACAGGTCGTCATAACCGCCGCCGGGCGCGGTCGCGTCTCCGGGACGAGGGATCAGATTGCCGGTATATTTACGCTTGATGATCATGAACGGTTCTTCCTGTGTTCAAAAGGCTTCAAGTGCTGGCTTCCAGGCGTCTGGATAAAAAGTGATAGAGGATTTCCTCGATGCGGCTGGGCAACAGGTTGGCGGCTTGTTTTGCGGTTGCCCCTTCTCCGTGGCTTGGATGGGTATTCTGGATGCCATAGTGGCTTTCCAGGTACTGTTTCACCAGCAAACGCTCATCCTTTACACATGATAGCAGCTTTTCAATTGGATAGCTTTTTGCCAGGCGGGCGATTCCACGGCTCGCGGTGCCCCGAAACCCGGATCCACCCTGTCGTAACATCTCTTTAAAACGCTGCAAGTGCTCTTCAACGTGGCGAATATCCAGATTTTGCTCAATTTGCCGCGCATCGCTGTAGAACGCAATCAATTCTTTTTCGTCCGAGGCAAAGCTGCGCAAAAATGCGCGCCCGCTGATCGGCAGGCAAGGTGGTTAGCAGGAGGGCCACCGCGCCGTATTTGTCATGTGGTGTGGGGCCTTTTGGTTTTTGAGGTGCGCTGGCAGGAATAGAGTCGGGCAATGGGACGCCGTCTTCCATCATGGCTTGCTCCACTTTGGGCAGCAGGCGGGCGGGTGGCTCACTCACCGCAATAGCGCCGTATTCGCGCTCGTATTCGCTGATGAAAAACATCAGGGCGCTTTCGGCGCCTTGGCAGATAAACTCCACCTGTTGTTCGTGTGTAAACTGATAGTCCGGTGTGTGTTCCTGTCCGTAGGTAGAGGCTACCACCTGCTTGGCCTGGCTGTACACTTCCATGGCCAGGTTCTGCAGCAGATGCTTCTTGACGTCGCCCGTAATGCCCATTTCCAGGCACTTGGTGATGCCGAGATACAGCCCTTCGGAAAACAGCGACAGGCCTTGCATGGCTGTTTTTTCATTCAGCGGAATGGGTTGGGCGTTGCCGGGCATCTCAATACCGGGTTCTTCATTCAGCATGCCCGCGGCAATCTTGTTAAACTCCTGCAGAATTTCCAGGTCTTCCTGGTATTCCTCTGCCGACAAATTCAGATTGTCCAGCCGGGGAATCATCTGGCTGGATACCTGCTCGGCGGCTGTTGCTGGGTTAAAGTTCTGCATCAGAACCTCGGCAGGTTAAACGGAAAACCATTCGCCGGTCCGCCACCCAGTTCTTCCTGCAGCAACATGTCGGAGCTTTGTTTCATCATCAGTTGCAAGTCTTTGGGAGAGTTTAGCATGCTTTTCATGGCCGGATTGGGAATGTACAGAAACCCAACCAGCAGCTTGGACAAGTTGAACAGTTTCCAGGCCAGGGCTTCCATGACGGTTTTGCGTTCATCCCATGGCTTGCCTGTATTGCGCAATTTTTTAGAGGTATGGTTTATGCCGCGCAGAAACAAATCGATAATCTGGTGTGCGTGTTTCTGATCGATTTCAAATATTTCGTCGGTATAGGGCAACGTGACCTTGCGTTCTCTCGAAAGCTCGTCGGCAGCGACTTTGGTAAAGGCAAAAATGATGCTGCGGGTTTCCTCAATTTCGTCGCTGGGCAGGTTCAGTTCCTGCAAACGATTGCAGATGCGGGAAGCCCACTCGGCGGCGACTTGTTCGGATTGAAACAGGGGTTGAGTCATGGCGATTTAAACTGCGGCTCTTCTCTCACTCACGATACTGTTTTGGGATGAACATTTGGAAATACTTATGAAGATTCGATCCAGCTTTTGATCTGCAAATCAAGATTATCTTCCGCCAGATCGTCGCTGGTGACAACCTCCTTCAACTCGGCCAGGGTTTGCTGCAATTCGCTGGTGCCGGAAATTTGTTTTTGCGTTTCGGTCACGGCGGGTTGAAGCACTTGCGTTTGTTGTCGTTGCTGGGCTTCCAGCAGCATTTGCGTTTGTTGTTGCGTGGCCTGCAACTGTGCTTGCTGCTGAGATGCCATATCCCGGAGCTGGGCCAGTTCTCGTTGGGCATAGGCGAGTTCTTCGTTGTTGCTGCCTTGTCCGCCACCTTTACCCAGGCTAAGCAATAAAATCATCAGGATACAGGCAATCACCGCGCCACCCGCCCAGTAAATCCAGGTCATATCGGTTTGCGATTCATCCTCACCGGCTCTGGCGGTTTGCGTCAGCGGATTGACATGCTGGATTTCGCTGCGGGCAATCGTTACGTTTTCCGGGCGCACCTTGGGGCTGGCCGCTCGTGCCAACAGGGTTTGCAGTTCGTTCACACTCATGGACGGAAAGCGCCCCGAATCAATCGTGACGGCAATCGAGATGTCTTCAATCATGCCCACCGGGCTGGTTTCCACCCATTGCTTGCGAGAGTTGTTGTAGGTTACCTCCACGCCGTTGCGTAGGTAGTCTTTATTGGAAGAGCCGCCGTTCAGCGCTGTACTCAGCGAGCTGGGCAACAGGCTGCTGGCAGGACCGCCTGCGGCTGGGCCGGAGCCGTTGGTGTTGAGGTTCTCGTTAAACGCTTGCTTGCTGCTCACCACCGCGCCTTGCGGATCGAACTCCTGCACCATGGTTTCGCGCGCTGCCTGGCGCATTTCCGTGCTGACGGTGACCACATAGTTGCCTGCGCCCACTAACCTGTCCAGTTGCGTAGCAACCTTCTGGCGCATGTAGTTGTCCTGTTCCTGCAGCTTGTTGTCAATTTCGGCGCCTGCATCCAGCACGCTGTTGTAGGTGTTGCCGTTGGTATCCGAAATTGAGACATGCCCGGCCTCCAGTCCTTGTAGGCTTCCCACCATCAGGTTGCTGATGGCGCGGACCTTATCGCGGGTGAGCATGATACCGACCGGAATGGATACCTGAACCGCGGCGGACATCGGCTTTTCTTCGCTGCGAAACAGAGTTTGCTCGGGGATGGCAATCGTGACGGCGGCGTCTTCGATGGGATCGATCTTGCGAATCAACCGCGCCAATTCGCCTTGCTGCGAGCGAATCAGCTTGATGCGCTTTTCTTCGCGAGATGCGGTCAAGTCGCCTTTTTCAAAGGCTTCCAAGCCCACGTTCTTATCCATCAACCCCGATTGAACAAGTGTGATAATGGCCAAATCGCGTTGCTGCCGGGTGGTTCCTTCAGGAAACGATAATGTGGTTTTACCCCCTTCGCCCGCTTTATGCTCCATTCGGATGCCGTGCTGGGCGAGGAGTGCCTGGATTTCCATTGCCTGTCCAATGTTTGGTGCGTCGGCCAGGACTCTTTGTTTTTCGGGTAACTTTTCATTCCCGGTGTCGTTGCTGCCTTCTCCCCCGCCTTTGGGAATGAAAATCAAGACCAACACGACCAGCACAAGACCGCCCACGGTGATCGCAAGGGCGCGTTTGTTTTGCAAAAATTCCTGTAACCAGGGCGGCATTGGGTTTGCTTCCTTGTTCCAATAGGCTCAATAATCGATAAAAGATGCCTCTCCTATCTTAGAGTGAAACCGATGATGGCTTTATCGGTTGGGTGGTGGATTTTGAGTGGAGCAACTTCCATAAAGGAGAGGATTTTTGAAGTGTTCTGCTGGAAGTGTACTCCGTTTTAAATTTGTATCTGCAAGATTTTGTCGTAGGCCTGAATCACCTTGGTGGCCATTTGTGCGGTGATGTTGACGACCAGTTCCGCCTTGGCGTTGGCGATCATGACATCATGCACGTCCACGCTGCCGGTGGTCATGGCTTGTTGCATCAGGCCATCGGGCGCACTGGTGACCTGGCTGATGTTATTGACGAGCTTGCCGAGCGTGTTCTGAAAGCCGGGGCCTTGCACTTCGGTGCTGGGCATTTGCATCTTGGCAAAGCCATTCAGGCGAAGCGGCGCTTCGGTGCTGCCGGTGAGGGAAAGTTTTGGAATATAGCCGGAGTTCATGGATGGGTTGCTCCTTTAGCTTGTCGATGTGGGGGCCGTTCCTTCCCCCACGCCCCCTCCCTAATTACGAGGGTTGGCTGTTTTTGTTGTTGAGGTACATGGAGAGGATGTTGCGGACGTAGTTTTGGGTTTCTTTATAAGGTGGGATGCCCTTGTGTTTGGCAACGGCGCCGGGGCCTGCATTGTAGGCGGCCAGGGCCAGCGGAATGTTGCCGTTGTGACGCTCAATCAGGCTTTTCAGGTAGCGCATGCCGCCATCCAGGTTTTGCGCCGGATCGTGCGGGTTGGCAACCCCCAATCCTTGTGCAGTGCCGGGCATTAGTTGCATCAAGCCGGTGGCTCCGGCGCTGGAAACCGCAGCGGGGTTGAAACCGGATTCCTGCTTGATAACGGCGTTGACGAGGTTTTTATCCAAGCCGTGCTTTTCGCTCAATGTTTCAATCAGCGGTTGAAACTCTTTTTGCCGGGTGCCGACCGTGCTGCTTGCAGGGGTGCTGTTCGCTTGTTGCAGGTAGAACTGAAACGGTTTTTGTCCTGCCGGATTTGGACTGCTTGTGGCGGCGGCTGCAGCTTTTTTGGTTTCGATGTTGGCAATCATGGCTTCAATTTCCTGCATGCGGCTTTCGATTGCCGCGATGCCGCCGCCGGATTGTCCAATTCCCGAGATCATCATGGTTGTGTTTCCTGTTTGATTTTTTTAGTTCTTGTTTCAGTGATTTTAGGCTATGGGGATAGATACTAAGCCCTAACTAAAGGGGCGAATGCCCCCTCTATTGGCCACGACCGATTTCTAGTGCGCGGTTCGCCATGTTTTTGACGATGCCGACAACGGCCAGGTTGGCTTCGTACAGGCGTGAGGTGTTCATGGCGTCCGCCATGTCGGTCATCACGTTGACGTTGGAGAGTTTGACGTAGCCGTCTTTATCCGCTTCCGGATGACCGGGTTCATACACGCGCTTGCCGGGGGTTGGGTCGGCCACCACGCCCGCCATCGTCACGCCGGCGTC
>CAZXUP010000086.1:5970-10120 GCA_964643815.1 uncultured Vampirovibrionales bacterium | reverse complement strand
CCCTTCAACCCGAAAAATGCTTTGGCCTGATTAAATCCTTTATCGCCTACAGCCACCCGGAGGAGCTGTATTGCAAGACAACCGAACAGAAACCACCCGTTCAGGAAGAAGTTCTTTCTCCTTCAAAGTAGAGGAAACCCTACGAATCAGCCAATTTTGCTGAAGCGGTGAACCTGTTCGCCTTCGGCAATATCCACCCACTCCGGCTCGTTTCCATCCAAACCGACCATCATCATAAACAATGGTCCATGATTGACAGCATCCGGGTTATCGCGATGCGCGTAGGTGATGGTTGCTTCCTGATTGGTCTGATGATCCAAAAGCTTTGCACCTTTTTGGATTGCCGACACCGGAACCGTACCAAATCGGATGTTCATGCGCTGCCCCTTCATTACCGATAAAAAATGGTGGGCGATACAAGATTCGAACTTGTGACCCCTTCCGTGTGAAGGAAGTGCGCTACCGCTGCGCTAATCGCCCTTGAGTGCTCAATATGCCCAGTATAGGCAAAAGGGGCTTCTCCGGCAAGCCTGAGAAAGCCGATTCTGTATTTATATATACATTATTTATTCTCAATACTCCGCAAGATGCATGATTGTCGCAGATTCAACCGGATGAGATACTAGTGCTATGCGTTTTTTCTCCAATTTTGGTTTTACGCTTGCCGAATTAATGGTGGCAGTACTCATTCTGGGCGTCGTCATCACTTTTACCGTGCCCAAAGTTCTGCAATCACAGCAGGATAAGCGTCTCGAAGCCGTCAGGAAAGAAACATACGCCGCTTTGGCCGATCTCATCTACCAAGGGGTGATGAAGGATGAAATAACGGCTTCAAATTATCACACCTATGTAAGAGACCACTTTAACGCAGCGAAGATTTGCCCGACTCACGTCCTCAATGAGGGCTGCATTACGCAGGAAATGGCAGATCAGGTTCATGCCCAGGTGGGAACATCGTGGTTTAACCAACGTGGGGTGGTTCTGCATAACGGCGCCGTTATCTGGTTTGTGCTGATAGATCCGAATACTGGCGGGTTTATGCTTGATATGAATGGGCCAAAGGGAGGCAGCGTTGGGGGAAAAGATTTTTTTATGCTGAGGGCCAACATAAGCAGGGTTACACAAGCTTCCACCGCCCCCGAGCCACCCCTCAGGCCCGGAATGCTCGGCTGTTATTTCACAGGCATGTATTGCACTCTATTGTACCGACCCCTTTTCAACTAGCACGGCTTGCAAGGCAAATTGACAACAAAACACTGTGTATTTGGGTTGGGCGCTTACTGAAAAAAGCCCCCGCCGGTTTCCCGACGAGGGCTGATTTTAGCTTTTCAGCTTACTTGCAGCAGGCAGAGCCGCCGTTTTGGCAACAGACCGCGCCTTTGACACAGCAACTGTTGGCTGCATAAGCAGTTCCGGCCACAACAGAGCCAAGCACGAGCAAGGCAAGCAACATGTTTTTCATATCAATCATCCTCTTCATTAAATTTGTAAGCATTTCTGTCATACCTGCGAAAGCAGGTATCCAGGTACTATGAATGGATTCCCGCTGGAGTTTATCCCCGCGAAGGCGGGGACGGGAATGACAAAGAATGGCTTTCGATTTAATTCAGAAGGACGCGCAATTCCAGATAGCGCCCAGACTGATCAGGCACGTAAACCAAGGCCAGCATCGATTGCCGGGCCGGGCGTAACAAACTTTCAAAAATGGGGGGTGGATTGATGAGCGCGGGCAATGCCGTCCAGTCATGAGTTTCCGGCGGAGGCGCGCTGACATTGGCTGCCACGGCGGGTTGACTGATGCAGCAGGGCATCGCCGCCGATACTTTGCCGTCCACAGGAGGCTTGCAGCAGGCATGCGCCGGAACATAGGCCGCGCACAGCGTCAGCCCCCAGGCCAATAAAGCGGTGATAATACTGAATACCCTGATTTTCATACCGGCAACCGTCGTGTTTTCGGCTTCTCTGATTTCAGAGTAGCACTTTTCGCTTCAAACCGAAAGCGGGAGGCGGCTATCGCCTGACGGAAGCGGCTTTCGAGACATCCACCGGCGTGCACCAATGGCTGTATTTGGGGTTTTTGTTTTTAACCACATCAAAATACAGGTTTTGAATAGACTTGGTCAGCTCACCCACCTTGCCATCGCCCACCGCACGACTATCGATTTGCGTGATTGGCGCAACCTGGGCCGCCGTACCGGTGAAAAATGCTTCTTCGCAACGATATAGCTCGGTCCGATCCACAATCCGTTCTTCCACGGTTAAGCCCAACTCGTTGGCCGCCAGCTCGATAATCGAATCGCGCGTCACGCCTTCCAGAATGTTTTCGGTGGTGGGCGGGGTGATTAAACGCCCCTTGCGCACCAGAAAAATATTCATTGCGCTGCCTTCGGAAACATTGCCGTCATGGGTCAGCGAAACCACTTCGTCATAGCCCTTGCGCTTGGCGTCGGTGATCATGATGGCCGTGTTCATGTAGGCGCCGCCCGCCTTGGCCGCCGGAGGAATCGCGTTATCATCCACACGACGCCAGGAGGAAACTGTCACGTTCAGACCATCGTTGATATTGACGTAATCACCCAACGGATGCGTCCAGATGCAGTAATCCGTCTTGACCTTATCGAGATAAGGCCCAATGCTGGTGCCGGATTTGTAGAGCGTAAAGCGAATGTAGAAATCCTGCTGCGGCGCATTCTGACGAACCAACTCGGTCGTCAAATCCATCAATTCATCCAGAGAAGCCTCCGGCGTCATGAAAAAGATGCGGCTGTTAGACAAGATGCGCTCGTAATGCTCACGCATCCGGAAGATGGAAACCTGGTTTTGCTCCGGTAGCCAGTACCCGCGAATGCCCTCAAACAATGAAGTACCATACAGAAATGCATGGGTTTTGACGTTGATCGTCGCCTCTTCAATCGGCACAAACTGGCCTTCAAAATACGCAATTTCGCTCATGGCTCAAACTTTCCATCATCGGTGGGGATACGGATTCTTCTTTTGAGGGTACCATAAAAGCCTATAAAAAAAGCGGGTGACAAGCACCCGCTTTCTCTCTCGGAGAAAATGCATTTTGATAATGACTACTAAATCGCTTTCAACAAGCGCACATGATTGGCCAGCTTGAGATAAGCTTCCGCCAACAGATCAGCGTTGCCTTCCTCGGCCAGATCCCGGATGGAATTGATCTCGCCATGAAACATCACTTCCTCGTTGCTGAGGCCGTACTGTTTTTGTAACGCCAAAATTTTGTTGGCATTGACGAGCGCCTGGTTTCGCTGAGCCTGCCCAGAGTGTTGTGTGGACGTCTCAGTTCTCTCGCCGCTACTGGTGCCTCTACTTTTGCTGGAAGAGTCACCGCCACTGTTGGCAGGCGTTTTTACCGCTGAAGCCCGAACCGGTTGAGTGGTTGTGCCAGCGCGTGAAGGCAACGGCTGATTGTCCTCGCGCTCCGGATCGTCTTCCGTCGCAATGCCAAAAAACTTGAGATAAAAATACTTGTTCGCGCCGGTTGTCGCCTTGTAAATCGCCTTGTCAAACGTGTCTTCGGCATAGCCCGTAAATTGCGACTCAATAAACTCACCGCTATCCGCATCAACCACTTTAAACAGCAGCGTCACCGAGGCCCAGTTCTTGCCATCGGGCTTGAATCCGGTTTCCTCATGCAATGTAGTCGGCAACACCAACAAGCTGTTTTCGTTGAGTGTTTGCTTGACCGTCAAGATATCAGCTTCGGTGGCGTAGTGATATTTGTGGAAACTGTTGTAGCCACGCTTCGGCACCGAATCCACTTTCTTTTGGACTTCGAGAATTTTTTTGTAGATGCCACCCACAGCTTTAATTGGCTTTTCTTGTGTGGCGACAGTTTTTGTACTGGATGTCATCCCTAACTGCTCCTTTCCATTACCGTGCATGCTCATCGGAGAGCGGCACTTCGCGTAGGCTGATAATTTCTTTGGGCGTGGCGTATTCCTCACGCAACGCTTCAAATTTTTTCTCGGAGAGCCGCCCTTCCTGCACGAGATCACGCAAACGGGTTGTGCTGACACGAACAAATCTGGGTAGCAAATGCATTTTGGACAACTCTGGAATGACACGCTGATCGTAGACATCCTGCACCGCTTTGTTGAGACGATAGCCAACGCCATGATGCGTT
>CAZXUP010000086.1:0-5960 GCA_964643815.1 uncultured Vampirovibrionales bacterium | reverse complement strand
ATGCGTTGCGATCACATCGCCTTCTTCAAGCCCGGCTTTCAGTGCTTCGTCGATATGGGCGAGATCGATTTCAATGCGTTCTTTCAAGCGCATCAGTTCATATTTTTGATCCGCCAAATGAATCGCCTGAGACGCGCTGACCAGAGCGTTTCCATGAATCTCTGCCTCAAGCGTCTCCAGGTTTTCGGAAAGCGACAGGCTATCAAAAGGTTTTGCTTTTCGCGTTATTGTTTTTGCCATGAGCCAAAACCCTCATATGTTTTTGCTCTACTAAAATCCTGGATGGCACCTCGGCTAAGCGAAGTCGTTCCATCGAAAACATTTGTATTGATCAGCTCAACACGCTAACAGCCGGATCAAGCTGAAGACGTCTCACTCCAAGTGATGGAGATAGCATTAATGTCGTTTGGCAGCGGGAAAAGTTCCTGAAAAATCGAAAGTTTTTTCGATGACCCTACCGCTGAGTATTAGATGCTTTTTGCTGAGTCGCAAAGAAACGACTGGAGAAATACAGAGCCGTCGTGGTTAGTGCTGTATAAACCACTTCGAAAAGCAGAGTTTTGAAAAGCCCAGGAATATTCAAGCCTTTAAATGTACGCTGAATGATCGGAAATTTATCCTTCACCCATGCGCCAAGCTTTGCGCCCGGGTTATTGAGCAAGCGATCATTCAGCGAGATTTCCCCACCCAATCTATTCAGCAGAATCGCCACTGGAACGATCGTTCCGGCGGCAGCGGCGCGCCCAGCCAACAGACTTCCCCAACTCTGTTTGGGTTCGTCTTCGTAAACGGAAAGATCCTTTGGGGTGGTTCCCAATTTTTGATCAAACCATTTCGAAATATCATTTCGGTGGTCTTCAAACATCTTCACCACGGGCGCCATGAGGGAACCATCAAGAAACGAGAAAAAGACCATTACCGCATTTTTCGCACTCTCTTTAGACATCCACTTCTCAAAAAAACCACGAAGCGATTCACCGCGTTTCATAAACCAATTTTTATCGCCCCCAAATAGAAACTTTTTTGGGTTCCCATGTGACGTTTGATAGGTGAAAAAGACTGAAAGCGCCGTAACGGCAAAGTTGGTGAGCAATGGATACAAGAGAGTGTCAAACACCTTCATGCCTTTGGTTCGTGCTTGCTTCTGCCCACTTTTGGTAATTGCAGGTGCTTGCGACTGGACTCGTGCCGCTGTAAAAGAATGAAAAGGTGATTGAGTTTGTGTTCCCGCTCTGAACGCATGAGAGGCTAGTGGCCCAGCCAGGCGGTTGGACGTTTGCGGTAAGAGAGGGAAAGAAGTAAGTGTCATACCCTGAGTAAAACTCCTGAATCATAAAAAACGACCTGTTCCGATTGGGTAACAGGTCGTTTATAAGGGTAAAAATCAGTTTAGCGGTTTAGCAGTGGTTGCGCATACCCCAATAAGACCTGTCCGAAGGACAACACAGGCCACACATAATTTGCATCATTGCTTGGTTGGGAGTGGTTAGCATCGCTAGAGGTTTTACCTGAAAATTGCTAAAGCTACGTATATCTAACCGTAGCCTGAACATGGAAACTGTCAACCCTTATAAAAGGAATTGTTTCAGAGTGTCTTATTAATTGTTTTAAAAATGTATAAAGTAACTAATAAGAGGAATCATTAAAAACCTCTCCGCTAAAGAGGTCAAAAACCAAGTGGTGCCGGTGGTCAGAGTCGAACTGACATACCCGAAGGCGGTCGATTTTGAGTCGACTGCGTCTACCATTTCGCCACACCGGCTCGTGTGGCACTCAGTGTATCACCGGGACAAGCAGGATTCAACACTATTGTGAAAACCCCGGATAAGCCTGGGACGGCAAACACGTCAGCTCAATTCAGCGGAGTGCTTAAGCGATAATGATGATCCGGCCAGCGCGATGCTTGTCTGGTTTGCCGGTTTTCTCTTCCATATCCCGAATCAGGCCATCTCTGCCCGGACGGGACACCAGCACGATATCGCCCAACGCTTTTTCGTGGTCCGGGAAACGCACGCGGGGCATTTCCGGGGGAGCCTCTTTTTTGTTTTTACCCTCAAAAACGGGATGCTTACACCGTGGAGAATTGCCGGAGATTGTCAACATACTGTATACCTCTCTCAGACCATAACCTTATTTAAGCAGTATTATTTACAAACACGTGAGTCTGTCAATTGAACTTGAGTTGGTATGAAAAAATATTACATAAAATTAAAAAATCATTCATAAAGACAACTCACATTTGAGTAGTCTCTGTCATTCCCGCGAAGGCGGGAATCCATCCTCAGGAATAAACGTAGAAATTAAAATAGTCGCTTCTCCGAACAATGGATTCCCGCCTTCGTGGGAATGACAACAGGTTTTCAATTAGAGCCAACTTGTTGGCCGCAGGAATGACAGACTAACCCTATCTAAAGTCAGCTTGCTGACCTTTCGCGGGAATGACAGAAAGTTGCCTGAGCAGAAGCGTTAATAAGCCCATTCAAAGCAACTTATCAGCCTACAGCTCCGCGATAATGGCGGCAACCTCGGTTTCAATCTCTTGCGTCGTCACTTTTGTGAAACCGGCATCTTTCAGCCATTGCCCATATTCCGCAGCGGTAAACACATCCCCTTCCGGCGTGGTAATCAGCATGTTGACGCCAAAAATCAACGCCCAGCCTGCTTTCGCGCGGCGATCATCCGGCACGAAATCGATAATCGCCAGTTTTCCACCCGGTTTGAGTGTTTTCGCCAGCTTCTGGAACGCTCGCTGCGTCGCAATCGGCCCCAGGGCATGGCAGATATTGGCCATCACCGCCACATCGTAATACGCCTGCGGAAAGTTCATCTCTTCCAAATCGCCCGGCAAATACGTAAAGCGGTTGCTGAGCTTGTGCTGATCAACATACTCTTCCGCCACATGAATCACACTCGGCAGATCAATCACCGTGGCCCGGCTGTCCGCATCTTTTTCCAGCATCGCAATCGACCACACCGCCGAGCCGCCCGCGACATCCAGCACTTCCAGGTTTTTGGCGGACTGGCCGACTTCCAGCAACTCGGCCAGTTTGATGGCCGTGGGATAGTTGGAAACATACAAACCCTTCACCAGCTCGGCAAAATACGCCTCTAGCTGCGCCAGGCTTTGTGCCCCACCCACCGGCTGACCGGAACTGACCGCGTCCGTCAGCATGGACCAGTTCTCATACAAGCGCTTGCAGTGGTGCACCATGCCACCCATGTATTCGGGAGAGTTTTTCACCAGAAATTGCGCCGCATCCGCCGGGAGGGTGTAGGCATCGCTTTCGCTTTTATACAAAAAGCCGATACCGACCAAACCATTTAGCAAAATACGCAGGCCGCGCTCGTCCAAATCAAGCGTGTCGAGCAAGGCAGAGAGGGTGTTGGCGCCACCCGCGACATGCGAAAACAAATCCAGATCGATGGCGGCAAATAAGATCTGGCTGCGCGTAAAGGCGTACAGGGTGTCCTGAATGCGGTCGCTGGTGAGGTTTTTTTGAAGCAAGCTGTTCAATTGAGAATCCTTTTTTATGTGGGGTCCGACGCCCCCTCCCTGAAATAAAAGGGGTCTCTTCTAAGCAATTGAGGTTTCGGCGAGTTTCTCCATCTTAGCCCGTTGGTCGGCTAGTGCCAACTGTTTAATCACATCGTGAATATCTCCGCCGATTACGGGCGTTAAGGAAAAGTTCTGGCCGATGCGATGATCGGTCACCCGATCCTGCGGGTAGTTGTAGGTGCGAATGCGCTCGCTGCGATCGCCTGTACCGACCTGCGAACGGCGCAAATCCGAAATCTCTTTCTGCTGCTTTTGCAGCTCGATGTCATACAGCTTCACCTTCAGCAGGGCCATGGCTTTCTCACGGTTTTGCAACTGGCTTCGCTCTTCCGTCATGTGAATTTGTAGCCCGGATGGCTTGTGGAACAGGCGAACAGCGGTTTCCACCTTGTTGACGTTCTGACCGCCCGCGCCGCCGCTGCGCGCGGTGATAATATCAATGTCTTCGGGGCGGATGACAATACTGACATCTTCCACTTCGGGCATCACCGCCACGGTGGCCGTGCTGGTATGGATGCGGCCTTGCGATTCGGTGACGGGAACTCGCTGCACCCGGTGCACGCCGGATTCGTACTTGAGCTGGCTGTAGACGTTGTTGCCTTTAATCTGGATGATGACCTCGCTATAGCCGCCGATGTCGTTTTCGTTTTTGCCAACCACAGCCGCCTGCCAGCCAACCGTAGAGGCATAGCGCAAGTACATCCGCATGAGATCGCCCACAAAAATGTTGGCCTCATCGCCACCGGCCCCGGCGCGAATTTCCAGCATGATGTCCTTGTCGTCATTGGGGTCGCGGGGCAGCAGAAAAATTTGCAATTGCTGGGCCAGATCTTCCAGCTTGGCCTCCAGGCGAATAATCTCATCCGCGAGGAAGCGTTTCATCTCGCCTTCGCTCTCTTCTTTATACAAAATCTGAGAATCCGCCAAATCCTGTGTGGCCTGCTTCCACTCGTCAAACACCTCGATGGTTTCTTCCAGGGCGGCCCGCTTTTTGGAGATATCCTGCAACTTGTAAGAGTTGGCCAGCACAGCCGGATCCGAGAGCATATCGCCCAACTGGTGGTAGGTGACTTCCACCTCTTTCAGTTTTTCCAGAAGACTTTCAAGGCCTTTCATAAGAGCAGGGCTTTCTCTTCTTTCGGTTGGGGAGATAAATCAAAACGCAACCGGGTTGGCCCAAAATCAGGCTACTTCCGGTTGCGTTTGAAATGCTAAGCTTCGGCGGCAGGCGCTTCCTGCTCGGCCTTTTTGGCTTTTTTGTCCTTTACGGCTTGAGGATTGCTGTTGGCGTAGCGCTTCTTGAACTTGTCCACGCGGCCTTCGGTGTCCACAATCTTCTGGGTGCCGGTATAGAACGGGTGGCAGGCGCTGCAGATATCCACACGGATTTCCGCCAGGGTCGAGCCGGTTTCGATAACATTGCCGCACACGCAGGTCGCTTTGACCTTGTTGTACACGGGATGGATGGCTTCACGCATTGTTCATATCTCCTGGAACAGACCCCCGATGATACCATCCATCGGGGCTTGGGGAATGGTTTTACATTCTAATCCCCTCAAATTTCAAAATCAATGCCTTTCGTGTTGCCCGCCCTGCTCCGCCCGGTTCCGGATATCGAGATCCACTGGGCAGACGGATGTGTTTCAGATACCATGCAATCCCTCTCACTGATAGAACCCCATCCATAAGAAACGATTTCGTCCCGATATGCAAGTCCGTCTTTCACCCGGCGTTGACAGGCAAACAGCGCCTCCACTGCAGCCTCAACGACTAAAACACCTGTCTATAGAACCACCAGAACAGGATTCGGTACGGTTTAGTAGCGACCGTAACGAGCGTAGTAGCAGGCGGATTGAAGAATTCTCTCCGCCCAGCCGAATGTTGCAGAGCGCTCTGCCGGACGGGCAAACTTTAAACCTGCGCCAGTGGTGGCATCCTGAAGATCTTAACCCCCTAGATTACAAGCCCAGACGGGTTTTTCTGCTGGTGCATGGCTTGAGTGATCGTTCTGCCTGGATGGCGCCCTTGGTTACCGAAATGATGGGAAAACCAGAAAACCAAAACGCCCTGTTTTACGGTATCGACTTGCCCATCATCAGCCAACATCCCACAGGCAAAGGCCATATCGACAATATGGAACAGTTAAGGCTCCCCATCTCCGAGGCCATCACGCTGTTGAGAAGGCGGCATGGCAGCCCCATTCACGGTATCGGGATGAGCATGGGAGCGTTACTACTCAGTCAGGTGGCGGCCTATCAACCCTCTTTGCCACTCAGCGGACTGGCATTGCTTTCTCCCGCCTTCAAACCCCATCCCGGCAAAACCAGCCTGACTCAATACCGGGACGCCGGGCTGGAAGCCCTTAAGACAGCCTTGAAACGCAAGTTGGGTTGTAATCTCAAAG
>CAZXUP010000085.1:0-10149 GCA_964643815.1 uncultured Vampirovibrionales bacterium | reverse complement strand
ATCCGGTCCAAACGCTCCTGCCGCGTGTTGCCGAGCGTGGAGAGGATATCGCGCGGCAAATCCCGATCCGTCATCAGGCCCGCCCGGCGGGCATCTTCCACATCATGATGCAGATACGCAAAACGATCGGCGGTGTCCACAATCTGGGCTTCCAGCGTCAGGAACTCAGGCTTGGCGTCCGTCAGCCCTTCCATGCCGTCCAGCACTTCTACAGTCAAATTCAGGTTTTCGAGCGTTTTGACAGTGCGCAAGCCCTGCTGCTGATGATGAAACCCATCCGGCGACAGCTCGTGCAGAATACGCTCGCCTGTGTGGCCAAAGGGCGGATGCCCTAAATCGTGACCGAGCGCAATGCTCTCGGTTAAATCTTCATTCAGCCGCAAGGCGCGGGCGATGGTGCGGGAGACCTGGGCCACCTCCAGCGTATGGGTCAGCCGGGTGCGATAGTGATCGCCCATCGGCGAGATAAACATCTGGGTTTTGTGCTTGAGCCGCCGGAACGCCTTGGAATGCAGAATGCGATCCCGATCACGCTGAAACGCCGTGCGAATGCCACAAGGCGTTTCGGAATGCTCCCGCCCGCGCGATGCTGCGCTGCGAGCCGCCAACGGATGCAGCGTTTGCTGTTCAAGCGCTTCGGTCGATTCCCGAATATGCAACAAGCCCAATGTCACGATAAGCTGAGTCCTCATCCAATGGAGACATCCATTAGGAAACTAGGGAAACTGATCTGAATTTTTCAGTGCCGGGTTACTCAGCTCTCATCAATTTGACGGGTTCTCATGGGGTCCGTCCGGTTTGGCTTCCCAACAATCCTGAAAAACTAGGCTACCATATTACCCCCGTCGCATCCAGATTTGTGAAGCGATATGATCAAAGACCCAATGATCACACAGGGCAGGGCCAATGCTACAATCGATTTCATGGAAGGGCTTTTGGAAAAGTTGAAACTGCGGCAGGGCGTGATTGTCTCGGTCCAGGCAAGCTGGGGTGAACCCCTCAACACGCCGGAAATTTTGACCGCCCTGGCCGAAGCGGCGCTCAACGGCGGCGCATGCGCCCTGCGCATGGCCCAGGCAGAAAATATCCGGTTTTTTAAAAATAAGCATCCTGAAGTCCCCGTCATCGGGATTACCAAACCGCACAAAATTCCGGAGAATGCGCACGAGCTGGTCTATATCACACCCACGCTGGAGGATGTCGCAGCACTGGCGGACTGCTGCGACATTGTCGCGCTGGACGCCACGCTCAGGTTCCGACCCAATGGAGAAACGCTAGACCATATTGTCCGGGAAGTCAGGAAGCAGTACCCGGCGTTATTGCTGATGGCCGATGTCGCCACGCAAGACGAAGGACTGAATGCGGCACGGCTGGGTTTTGACCTCATCAGCACCACGCTTTCCGGCTACACGACGGAAACCCAAAAGACGACACCAGAAGGACCGGACTTCGCGCTTTTAAACGCCCTGGCGCAAGCCACAAAAACTCCAATCGTGCTGGAAGGCCGTGTATGGGAGCCTCATGAGGTAACCCGCGCATTTGAGCTGGGCGCATATGCCGTGGTCATTGGCTCTGCCGTGACGCGCCCGCATGAGATTACTCGGCGCTTTGTGAAAGCGGCGATGGGGGTTTAAGCTCGTCCAGCGTCGCCTGCTCATACTGCCGCTTTAAACCGTTTACAATCTTACCAACCTTGAAATCCGTTTCAATACCCTCAATACCTGACTCGCCCCGTGCATAAGCACACGCTGTATTTGAGTCGGCGGATTGTTTGACAAAACGGTCTAATGCGATTTGCATTTGCTTGTCAAAACGATCAGGACAAACAATATCCAAGCCGTTGGCATTGGCCAAAGCAATGAATTTATCAGGCGGGTCAATCAAGACCGTCTTGAAATAGCACAGTTCTCCCGGATATTTGCCGGACGACGCCGCTGTCGTTCCCAGCCCATGCTTAACGAAGCGCAAGGTTTCCAAGGTGCGAGCCTTGGCTTGCTCAACTGAAACCGGCTGACAATACCGCAACTGAAAATGAGAACCAAAACGAACGGACATGCTTGAAACCCCTATTGTGTTGAAATCTGAATGATATCCACTTAAAATCCGGGGTATCCAAAAAATTGCTTCCCCCGACATCGTAGACTAAACCAACCTTCGCCCGCTTTCAAGCCATGCGAAATATCGGATAGACATGCATACGCCAATTTTTTACGCTTTGTTTGCATGCGGGCATCCGTTGCACTACAATGGTCAGGCAAAATGAGCCATTTCTTTGGTTCATCATGGTCAAATGCGGGCAAGGCAGGCGTCAGGCGATATATTTAGCAGAAACGGTGTTTTGCCAGGCTTTTTAGTACGTGTTAAAAGGAGACCATTCAGACAATGTCCACTTCCCGTTACCTCTTTACCTCCGAGTCCGTCACGGAAGGGCACCCCGACAAGATTTGCGACCAGATTTCCGATTCGATTCTGGACGCGTTCCTGGCGCAAGACCCCAAGGCCCGTGTCGCGGCTGAAACCTCGGTTACAACCGGCCTCGTGCTGGTCAGCGGTGAGATTACGGCCAATTGTTACGTGGACATTGCCTCGGTCGTTCGCAAAACCGTTGAAGAGATTGGCTATGTCGGCGAAACCGCCGGTGGCTTTGATGGCCGCACATGCGCCGTACTGCTGAGCATTGACGAGCAGTCGGTTGATATCGCAGGCGGCGTCGATCAGGCACACGAAGTGCGCGGCAAGCTTTCCAGCGATGAAATCGACAAGATTGGCGCCGGAGACCAGGGCATCATGTTTGGTTTTGCCTGCAATGAAACCAAGGAACTGATGCCGCTGCCGATCCAGGTGGCCCACGCCTTGGTGCGCAAGCTAACCGAAGTGCGCAAAAACGGCCTGTTGTCCTATCTGCGTCCCGACGGCAAATCGCAAGTCACCGTCGAGTACGTCAACGACAAGCCGCATCGCATTGACACGGTGGTTATCAGCACCCAGCATGACCCGGCGATTGACGGCGAAACGGATAACGCCAAAATTCAAAAGCGCATTGACGAAGACCTCAAAAAGCACGTGATTACCGAGGTCTTCAAGAGCTTTGACGTCAAACCGGATGCCGACACCAAGTACTTCATCAACCCGAGCGGGCGCTTTGTCATTGGTGGCCCGCAAGGCGATGCAGGCTTGACCGGCCGGAAAATCATCGTGGACACCTACGGCGGCTATGCCCGTCACGGTGGCGGCGCGTTCTCCGGCAAAGATCCGACAAAAGTGGACCGTTCTGCCGCTTACGCAGCCCGTTATGTGGCGAAAAACATTGTAGCCGCTGGCCTGGCGGACAAGTGCGAACTCCAGATTGGCTATGCCATCGGCGTCGCCCGTCCCATGTCGATTAACGTCAACACTTGGGGCACCGGCAAGTTGAGCGATGGCGAACTGGCCGAGCTGGTGGAACAGCACTTTGACCTGCGTCCGGCGGCCATTATCCAGAACTTTGACCTGCAAGGCCTCCCCAGCAAAGGAAAAGGTCGCTTCTATCACGATGTGGCCGCCTACGGTCACTTTGGACGGCCCGACCTGGACCTGCCATGGGAGCGTCTGGACAAGGTGGAAGCGCTGCGCCAGGCAGTATCCGGAAAAAAGCTTGAGGCGCCCAGCGGCGCCAAAACGCCCGCAGCCGTCTAGCCAGAACGCGCCAAAAGCGCTTTAAAAATTGTTACAATTGTAAAAAACACTCAATCTTACGGCCTGTAACGATTGAGTGTTTTTAATTTTGCTCATATACTTTGATTAAGAGAGAGCGATACAATGTCAATGTGGTATTCGCCTGCGGTTTCCAACTCCCCTCACGGCGACTCTAGCTGAAATCCCCTAATCTAGATCATACGAAAATTCTCAACGCCAAGGTGTTTCGAGAGGAACGCGATGTACATTCTGGTCAGCGGTGTCAGACACCGGACAGCCCCCATCGAAATCCGAGAAAGGTTTGCCTTGCTCGAAGAAGAGGTGCCTGCGGCCTTAAAAGCCCTTCGCGCCTGCGCAGGCATTGAAGAATGTGCGATTTTGACCACCTGCAACCGCACTGAGCTGTATGCGGTTGTCAGCGATACCGAAGCCGGTTTACAGTCCATCCGACAGTTTTACAAGTCGTTTAAGGGGCTGGATGTCGATCAATATCGGCAATATCGCTTTAACCTCCTGCACGAAGACGCCGTAACACATCTGTTTCGGGTTGCCTCCGGGCTAGATAGTCTGGTGATTGGCGAAGGCCAGATTATGGGCCAGGTAAAAGAAGCGCTGGCCGTGGCCCAGCGTGAGAAAACCGCAGGAACCCTCTTGGACAAGCTCTTTAAATCGGCGCTGACCGCAGGCAAGCGGATTCGCACCGAAACCGGCATCGCCGAAAAAGACGTCAGCGTCTCGTTAGCCGCATTTCAGTTTGCGAAACAAGAGATGACAGACCTGATGAACCGCCGTGTCACGCTGATTGGCGGCGGCAAAATGGCCGAAATCATGATGTCGCTGTTCAAGCAGGGTATGACGCCTGAACAGCAGGCCAATGTGGTTCTGGTCAACCGCAGCCAGCAACGCCTGTCTGAACTCTGTGCGCGTTATGGCTTTAAAGGCTTCTCGTGGGAGCAGTTGAACGACGCCATTGCCCATGCCGACGTGCTGTTTGTCGCCACCGGCGCGCCTCACCTGGTGCTGGGCAAGGCCGATTTTGAAGGCGACGGCGACAAACTGGTGATTGATATCGCCGTGCCTCGCAACGTCGATCCGCGGGTTGCAGAACTACCCACAGTACGCCTGTTTAATACAGATAACCTGGCGGGCGCCAGCGGCCTGTCGGCAGACGTGCAGCAACAACTGAAACAGGAAGCCGAGGCCATTCTGGAAGAAGAATGCGCCAACTTCCAACAGTGGCGCATGTCACTTTCGGTGGTACCCACACTCACCCGCTTGCGCGAAAAGGTGGAAAGTATCCGTCAGGCCGAGTTGGCCGCCAACCCGACGGTCGGCAAGCATTACGATATCATCGACGCCATTTCCAAAAGCCTCATCCAGAAAATTCTGCATGACCCGACCGTGCGCCTCAAAAGCTCGCGCAGCCTGGAAGACATTTATCATCAAGCCTCCGTGCTCGGCCATCTGTTCAACATCGATCCCGCCTCGCTGGAATCCACCACCGAAGCAACGGTCATCGGTTTGAACACCAGCGGCGACGAGTCGGTTTCTGCGTAGACAGGATTTTGAATGTCCGCATCTGATCTGTTACGGCTGGGGAGCCGCGAAAGCCCATTGGCCTTGGCGCAGGCCAATCTTGTAGCGCAAGCGTTGCAAGCCGTCTGGCCACAACTGGCCATCGAAATCATCACCTTTAAAACCCAGGGCGATTTGATTCTCGATAAAGCGCTTTCCAAGGCGGGAGACAAGGGCCTGTTTGTGAAGGAACTGGAAGTCGCCCTACTGCTGGATCAGATTGATTTGGCCGTCCACAGCCTGAAGGACATGCCGGGCGAGCTGCCTGAACGGTTAGCGCTGGTCTCTGTCTTGGAGCGCGAAGATCCGCGCGATGTATTGCTTTCAAACAATGGCGTTTCGTTTGAAAATTTGCCGCCTGACGCTGTGATTGGCACATCCTCATTACGACGCGAAGCCCAATTAAAGCGCTTGCGTCCTGATTTGAAGTATGAAGTCATCCGGGGCAATCTGCAAACGCGCCTGCGCAAACTGGAAGAAGGGACTTACGATGCCATTATTCTGGCCGCCGCCGGGGTGCATCGGCTGGGTTGGCAAGAGCGCATTGTGCAAGCGTTTGACCCGTGGACGCAAAGCATTCCGGCAGTGGCGCAAGGCATTTTGGGCGTTGAATTTCGAAGCGATGACAACCGGATGGCCGAAGCTTTAGCGCCCCTGCAAATTCATTCGGTGGAAATTGCACGCAAGGCCGAACGCGCAGTGTTGGCGGGTTTATCGGGTGGTTGTCAGTTGCCGCTGGGTGCCTATTGCCAAGAATTTTCTGATGGTTTTCGCATGCGCGGCGTTGTGTTGTCGCCAGATGGCAAAAATATTGTGGAAGCCGAATGCCCGGTGGATCCCAATGATCCCGTAGGTTCTGGCGAAGCGTTTGCAGCGGAACTGTTGGACCTGGGCGCAGATGATATTTTGAATGCTATTCGCAACGCGCAAAAACTGCCAGTGGATTCGCCCTAGTTTTCCAGCAAAAACGTGACTGGGCCATCGTTGATGAGGCTTACCTGCATCATCGCGCCAAAGGCGCCGGTTTCGATTTTTAAATTCGATTCGGCGCGCAAACGCTCCACAAAGCGGTTGTAGATTCGTTCCGCCTCGGCAGGTGGCATGGCGTTGTCAAAACCGGGGCGTGTGCCTTTGCGGCAATCGCCCGCCAGCGTAAATTGCGAAACAATCAACAGATCACCCTGGATATCCTGAACCGACAGATTCATTTTATCGGCATCGTCTGGAAAAATTCGCAGTTTCAGCAGTTTACTGATGTGATAATCCAGCTTGCTGTCATCGTCGTTTTTTTCAACGCCAAACAACACCAAAATGCCGCGACGAATCTGGCCGATGATTTGATCATCAACCGCTACACTGGCTTGAGAGACTCGTTGCAATACGCTCTTCATTCGGGAGGGGTTCGGGGAGGGAACGGCCCTGAATCAAACTATATTCCGGTGGAGCCGAATCCACCGTTGCGACCTTCGACACGCTGCACGGCATCAATCTCGCGCCAACGAATGTGATGCACGGGACTCACCAGCATCTGAGCCACGCGATCGCCGGGCTGGATCGTAAACGGTTCGTTGGAGAGATTCACCAGCGCCACTTTCACTTCATCCCGGTAATCCGCATCAATCGTGCCAACACCATTAATCAGCGTAATGCCATGCTTGATGGAAAGCCCACTGCGCGCGCGTATCTGGCACTCGTAACCTTCCGGGATTTGAATGATCAACCCAGTCGGAATCAATGCCCGCTCTAGGGGTTTCAAAATTACAGGTGCATCAATTGCCGCTGCGAGATCCATCCCAGCCGCCGCCGGGGTTTTGTACTCGGGCAGCTCCGCCGGCGCATGCGGCAGGCGAAACACTTCAACATCAACACTATTTTGGACAGAATTTTGATTTAACGTTTGTGTAGGCATCTTATGCTCTCTTTGCTATTTACTATGAGTGGACTCCTGCTTCCGCATGAATAACACACTTCCGACAGGGGTTGAAACCTTCTATGCGTTGACCAGGCAGGTTTGTTCGATGATGCGGTAGAAGCTTTCGGCCTCCAGGCTTGCACCACCCACCAGGGCGCCATCGATATCCGATTGCGACATCAAGCCATGCGTGTTGTCCGGCTTGACGCTGCCGCCATAGAGAATACGGGTTTTCTCACCGCTGCCGGTACGATTTAAAATCGAGCGAATCAATGCGCACACCCGATTGGCTTCCGCCGCTTCGCATACTTTACCGGTGCCAATGGCCCAAACCGGCTCATACGCAAAAATCAGGTGCTCGTACTGAGACGGGTCCACTTTCTCAATCGCCTTCTCGACCTGCCGTTCAATCACCGGATCCGTTTGGCCCTGCTCCCGTTTTTCCAATGTTTCTCCCACGCAAATGATGGGCAAAATCTGATGCCGAAGCGCAGCCAACACCTTGGCGTTGACGGCCTCATCGGTTTCGCCGTAATACTGGCGGCGTTCGCTGTGCCCAATCACCACAGGATTCACATCCAGGTCTTTCAACATAATCGGAGAAATCTCGCCGGTATAAGCGCCCTCATCATGGCTTTCCATGTTTTGCGCAGCCAACAGAAACGGCGCATGCAACCGCTTGATTGTCTCCCGCACCGTAGACAACGCCGTATACGGCGGACACAGCACAACCTGCGGCAGGCTATCCTTGGGGAGCGCACTCACCTTGGCGGCCAGTGCTTCGGTAAAGGCAACGGCTTCCTTGGTGGTTTTATACATCTTCCAGTTACCGGCAATAACGGGTCGGCGGGCTGCCATCAGTCTCTCCTTCATCTCCTTGCATCACATGGTTTGGCTCAATAGGCCAAATAAACCGGGGAACGCCTAGTTTTATAACAAGCGCTCCCCGGATAATCGTTTAAGCGGTCACCGGCAACTTCTGGGCAACCATCTGGGCCAGCTCGGCCAAGCGGTTGCTGTAACCCCATTCGTTATCGTACCAGCCAACAATTTTCACCATCTTGTCACCAATCACCTGCGTCAGTTCCGGATCGAACGAACAGCTGTGCGGATCTTTGATGAAATCGGTGCTGACCAGCGGCTCATCGGAGTATTGCAAAATGCCTTTCAGTTCACCTTCGGCGGCTTTGCGGAAGGCTTCGTTGACGGCTTCTTTCGTCACCGGTTTTTCGGTCGTCACGGTCAAATCCGTCAGCGACACATCCGGCGTGGGAACGCGCACGGCGTAACCGTTCAGCTTGCCTTTCAGTTCCGGCAACACCAAGCCAATGGCTTTGGCGGCACCGGTAGACGTCGGCACCATACTGACCGCCGCCGCGCGAGCGCGACGCAGGTCTTCATGCGGGGCATCCAGCAAGCGTTGGTCGCCCGTGTAGCTGTGAATGGTCGTCATCAAACCGCTGACGATGCCAAAGTTTTCCAGCAGCACTTTGCCCATCGGCGCCAGGCAGTTGGTGGTGCAACTGGCGTTGCTGATGATGTGGTGCTTGGCCGGATCGTACAGGTTGGCGTTAATACCAATGCAAACGGTGATGTCTTCATTTTTGGCCGGAGCCGAAATGATAACTTTTTTCGCGCCTGCTTCGATGTGTTTTTTCGCTTTGGTCGCATCGGTAAAAAAGCCGGTGGCTTCGATCACAACATCAATGCCCAGCTCTTTCCAGGGCAAGGTTGCCGGATCTTTTTCGGCATAGATGCGAATCTCGCGACCATCCACAATCAACGAGTTCTCGGTGTAATCCACCGTACCCGCGTAAGCGCGCATGGTCGAATCGTACTTGAACAAATGCGCCAGTTGCTTGGGCGTGGTGAGGTCGTTGATGGCAACGACATTGATATCCACGTTGGGATTTTCCAGAGCAGCGCGGAAGGTCAGACGGCCAATGCGACCAAACCCGTTAATGGCGACTTTTGCCATAGTGAATACTCCTTTTTATCGAATTGAATGGATTTTCTTGAAAGTGGGTGCGCTTGCACCAACCCAAATCAAAGGGGCGAACGCCCCCTAGTAGCTGCGCAGCACGTCGGTGATGCGGCGGCTGACATCGAGCGCTTCGTTCATGGGGCGTTGCCACATGTTACGACCGAAGATTAAGCCAGTCGCACCGGCATCCATGCCCAGGCGAACCATCGACAGCAAATCGTCATCGCCCAGCTTGCTGCCGCCCGAAAACAGCACCATCGTCTTGCCCGCAGCGCGCACGGCCCGGCGAGCCGCTTCTTCTTGCGTCAGCTTGAGGGTGTTGTAGGGTTTTGGCGAATTTTCGATGCTCGCGGCGTTCACCTTGGGGTAGTTGATTTTCACCACATCCGCGCCCATTTCGCACGCCACGCGCGCCGCATACTCGATGGCATAGGGGCTGTCCTGGCCACCTTTGGCCTTGACAGACGTGCCACGCGGGTATGCCCAGATGATGGTGGGAATGCCATAACGTTCGGCTTCTTTGCGCACTTCGCTGAATTGCGCGATATCCACATCCTGGGATGGAGAGCCGACATACAGGGTGTAGCCAATCGCATCCGCACCCAGACGCACGGCATCTTCCACGGTCGCATCCAGCGAGGAGAAGGCGTCATCATCCGGCGGAATGTTGGTTTTGCCGTTGAGCTTCAGCACCAGCGGCACTTTACCGGCATATTTTTTCATGTATTTTTCAGCCAGGCCAATATGGAACACGATGGCCGAATAGTTGCCTTCCAAGGCCAAGCGGCACTGGAAATCCGGATCTTCCGCATCCGGGTTCTCAAAGAAGTCAACGGGGCCATGCTCCAGGCCTTGATCAATCGGAAGGAACATCATGGTGCCGTTGCCGGGGCCATGTTCATAAAGCAGCCGGTGTAGGCGGGCTTTCTTACCGACGGAAAGATGATCCATCTCTTCCAGCGTGATGCGTTTAACGGTGGGGCTGCTCATTGTCAGGGCCATA
>CAZXUP010000084.1:0-10153 GCA_964643815.1 uncultured Vampirovibrionales bacterium | reverse complement strand
CGCTCCAACAGTTTCAAGCCCTACAGCCGACCATCGGACAACTGACCGCCCAAGAGCAAACGATGTTCCAGTTCTTGCGCTCCAAACCCGTGGTCCGGGTGCTGGAAAAGATTATGCAGGCGCAAGGCGGCCTGCTGACACCGGAGGTCATCCGCGTTTTGGCTAGTTTGCTGTGGAACCCAGCCATTTATAGCGCCGTACCGCTGGTTTTCCTTCAGCCACCCGCTTTGCGCACCCCGTTGGAAGAGCCGGAATCAGTGGATGCCCTGGACGAGATTTTGCCCGAAGGCGCGCGACGACCCTTGAAAATAGGACGCCGCCGCCGGGTAAAACTGAAGCAACCAGAGCTTCTGACGCTCTTCAACAAGCTTAGCCCGGATGGCCATGTAAACCTGGAGCAGCTACGGGCCTATCAGCCCGAAAGCACGGAAGAAGCCCGAATCGTCAACACGTTGAAGCAGCACAAAGTCTTTCAGGCGCTGGCCGAGTTGGATCATGACGGTCGTAGCCTGAGCAGCGAGGACATCAAACTCGCCATGGCCGAAGGCGCCCTGGTGCTCTACGATCCATATCTTGTCCTTGTCATCTTGCCTTAGCACGGACGCTAATCGTACTCGTAGAGGTATTTTTTCCAGCGCCTGAACTCTTTCTGGCTGACGTGGTTTTGTTTGGAAAGCTCGAAGTGGATGAAATTAAAGGGGCGGCAGGGTTTGGATTTCAATTCGTACCCGGCCTCACGTGGAGTTCGGCTTCCCTTGGTGACATTGCAGCGCAAACAGGCAACAACCACATTGTCCCAGGTGTCTTTCCCACCCCGGGAGCGCGGAACCACATGATCAATGGTTAAATCCGCCTTTTTGCCGCAGTATTGGCACATGTACTCATCCCGATGCATAATGTTGCGGCGGGTGAGCGGGATATCCTTGTGCGGAATCTTGACGTAGTAAAGCAGGCGAATGACCAACGGCAGGCGCCAACCGCTGCCAAGCTCACGTCCGTTGCGCTCAACCATCTCGGCTTTGCCTTTAATGAGCAGAATAATCGCTCGCTTCCAGCTACAGATATGTAAAGGCTCGTAGGATGAGTTTAAAAGCAAGACCTTACTCAACGAACAGACCCTTTGCTATCAAGAATATATAAACAAGCATAAACTTTTTTAACGAAAAAGTCTACCGTTTCAACGGCTGAGTTCCTTCAAAAAATAAAGAATTGTTACAAATCAACCGTTTAGATGGCTTTTTGATTTCAAACATATATCAACAGGCGCTTCAGGCCTATCGGCATTTCAATTCCCCCACTCACTGCAGCGCAATGCCGTTTACGGATGGGGGGCTATCGTTTTCAAACCAAGCTGCACCTTACATAACAAATTACAAGCACCGATGATATCCCCCAACCGGCTAGCAGGAGAGAAATTTGCCCTTTAGTCACTCTCCCAATTATTAACGTTATTTAACAAAACCCGGTGCACATCCCAGTTTAAACTTCAGTTTTTACCAACAGGCACCGATACCTCATCAGAAAGCGGTATGTAATCATAGACGGGTGTGTATATGGATAACGTCATCCAAGATTTTGGCAAAGGCGAAGTTATTATTCCGGAAGGCAGCAAGGGCGATCGCACATACAAGATCCTCTCGGGCCAGGTGTTGATTTGCAAGAAGAATGGCCAGGGCAAGATGATTCCCATTGCCAAACTGGGCGAAGGCGAAATTTTTGGCGAAATGTACCTGTTTGATGGTACAGGCACCCGCTCCGCCACGGTTATTGCTTCTAATGATGTCCGCGTAGAAGTATTCTTCCAGGATCAAGTTCAGGCCGAACTGGCGGATGCACCGCCCGAAGTGCAGAACATGCTCAATGCCTGCACAAACCGCCTGCGCAATACCACCGGCAATTTTGCCAGCCTGTTCAAGGAAAAGATGATTGTGGAACTGCCGGATGGCACAATGAAAGTTATCGACAACAAATAATAAAAACTCTTTAGGGCGTCGTTCATCATTTGTCAATTAGCCGGTAGTGTCATGCGTAAAATAGCGCCATGGCGCGATGATCCATGCTGAGGTTGGTTGCTAGGATCACAAGCAAATTGACGCATTGTGAATGCACAAGGGAGTTTTTCCTCATGAAGCGGATACTCGGTTGCCTGCTAGCGGCCAGCATGATTCTTGGCACCGTCGGCATTCATCCACAAGCAGAAGCCAACAACGGCCTGCACAAAGGGCATTACAAGCATTACAGCCGTGATCGCCGCTATTATTACGATGATCGCCGCCACTCCTGGTTTGACACCAAAACCGGCAAAATCGTAAAAGGCAGCCTGGTGGGTGCGGGTATCGGCGCGGGTGCCGGGTACTTGCTGGATAAGCCCGTCGGCAAAGGCGCCGTTCTCGGTGCCGGATTGGGCGCAGGCGTACAAGCCACCCGTTACAGCAGAACCCTCAATCGCCACCCTGTTGCTAAAACCGCCGCATACGGCACTATAGCCGGTGTTGGCGTCAATGCGCTTCGCAAGGATGCCAGCCTGACCAAGGGCGCACTTTTGGGTGGCGCCATCGGCACCGGTGTCGGCGCTTTAAGGCATCTCGACTAGACCCGCTTGACGCCACAACCATAACCACTTTTTTAAAACGTAATAACTTTCGCAATACACAATTCCCCCGCAAGACTCCTATCCTTGCGGGGTCTTTTTTTATGCGCAAACAATCGCGTAAACTGTCACAGAAAACTGTAATATACCAATCAGGGACGGCTAGCATGCAGACATCGGACCCAAAAACATCGGGAGGTTTTTATGCTCAGCAATGAACCCTTCTGTTGGCAGGGCGCTTGCCCAGACAATGATGAAGCATTTTTGATGCTGCACGGCCTGGGGGGTGGCGTGTACGAAATGCGTATGCTGGCCGAGCGGCTGCATGAACAAGGCTTTACGGTCGCCGCCATTAATTATCCCGGTCATGACCAAAAAGCCAGCCGTATGCCGGTTTCCAACTGGCGGGCCTGGTATCAACACGCAGAAGAAGCCTATCTGGCCTTAGACAAAACGCATGAAAAAGTGAACCTGGTCGGGTTTTCAACCGGATGCCCCTTGGCATTACACCTGGCAAACCATTATGCGGTCAACGTGCCGGTCCACAAGCTAGTGATGCTCAGCCCGTTTTTTAAAATCCGCCGCCATTGGTATACGCCGTTCGAGCCTGAGAAGGCGGTCAATCTGGTGGGGCGACTGATTCCTGATATTCCGCGCCTGACGCTCCCCATCCGGGATCGCCAGATGCGCAAAATCGCCCAGCAGGCCGCCTATTTCCAAACCTTCAACACCGCCTGCGTCGCCAGCGCATTGGAACTCATCCAACAGGTCAGACCCAACCTGCATCGCGTGCAAGCGCCCACGCTCATCATCCAGTCCCGGCAAGACCAGGTGGTTTGCCCCAGCGGCGCCGAACTGCTGATGAACGAAATTGCCTCCACCGATAAACGGCTCATCTGGCTGGAAGATTCGGATCACATCATTGTGCTGGATCGGGAACGAGCGCTGGTGATGGACAGCGTTTTACAATTTGCAAATCGACCCACCGTTTTTCAAAACGCGTGACTCAAATCACTTGACCAAAGTCGACTCCTCAGGCATAGTCAAAGGGCCATTTACAGGAACCGTGAATGCTGTTTCAATTTTTAAAATCTTTGTTTTCCAGATCGACAAGCCAAAGGAGCCGTACCATGAGCCAAACCCAAGATACCACCGTGCCGTTTGAAGTGCGCGCCAGCCATCTGCTGGTACCCAGCCAGGAACTGGCCAAACAGTGTCGCGAACAGATTTTGGAAGGCAAAAGCTTTGCCGAAGTCGCCAAAGAAGTGTCCCAATGCCCGTCCGGCAGCAAAGGCGGCGACCTGGGCTATTTTACCCGCGGCCAGATGGTGCCCCAGTTTGACAAGGCTGCATTCGATCTGCCGGTTGGTGAGCTGTCCGAACCCGTTCAAACCCAGTTTGGCTGGCACCTGATCACCGTCACCGACCGCCGGTAGGCCAGCAAGCTGGCTTTAGTCAGACTGGCGAGTTTTGTCCTTCCTGCGAAAGCGGGAATGACCGTTTTCGCTTTCGCAGAACAATACCAGCAACGAAGTTTAAATAGTTCTACTGAACTGGAAACAGATCTTTCAGAAACACTTTAACCGCTCTGATCAAGGCGTTCCCCTCTGGATTCAAATATTTCCGCAACTCACTGCCACGCACTTCCCGCGTGCCTTTCCCTGGGACATACGCTTTAGCCGATGGACTGAACGTGTCATGAAACAACTCGGCCAACGACGGGCGTTGCTCTCTCGGCACCTTAATTTCAAGCGCTCTGGGTTTTTGCTTGCCCTGAAACAAAAGCGCTGGAGACATTTTCATTTGCGCGCATGGTGTCGGGGCATCCGCCACTTGTCGAAGTACCATCTGTAAGAGACCCTTTATAAACCCGTACTACTTTAAAAAAATCGGTATTTTATTTTTAGAAAAACCCGGCCCAAAAAAAGAATAAAGAATATCCCGAAAGGAAGATTCTAGCAGAAATCGATCGCCCTGTGCAGACAGCGTCTACAATTCTTAACACTTCTAAACCGCAGGCTTTCGGGGATTCTCTTTAAAAGGATTTCTTGGGGTCAAAAATCTCGCGCAAACCATCGCCCAGCAAATTCAGCGCAATCATGGTCGAAAAAATCATCACCGCCGGAAAGAACAGCATGTGCGGCGCCACGCGCACCAACTGCCAGCCTTCGGCAGCCAGGGTGCCCCAACTGCTGAGCGGCGGCTCTACCCCCAAACCGATAAAACTCAGCGTCGATTCCGTCAGAATGGCTCGGGGAACCGTAATCGTCGCGGTCAAAATAATTAATCCCACCGTATTGGGGATGAAATGTCGGCCAATCAGCCGCAGCATGCCGCCGCCCATGCTATGAAACGCTTCGACAAACTCCTCGCGCTTGATGCTTAAAATTTGCCCGCGAATGATCCGCGCCGTGTCCGGCCAGCTGAACAACGACAACGCCAACACCAGACTGGGAATGCCTCGTCCCAGAAACACGCTGAATAAAATCACAATCATCAGCGCAGGCAAACTGTAAATCACATCAATCAGCCGCATCATCCAGGTATCGAGCGATTCTTCAAACAGCGCGGCAATGGTGCCATACAGCGTGCCAATGATGACGGATACAATTGCTGTCGCCAAACCAATCAACAACGAAATGCGCGCGCCCACCGCCACCCGGCTCAGCAAATCGCGACCCAAATCATCCGTCCCAAACCAGTAGCCCGGCGCAAACCCAACCAACGGCCACGGTGGCGCCGTCGGAAGATTCGGATCGATTGCCGTCGGTTCTTGCCCCAGCATAGGCCCAAACGCGGCCAGCAACAGCACCAAAAGCAAAAACACGGCACTCCACAGCATCTTGGGAGAATCCCAAAACGGATGCTTTTTGCGCGGACGCGCATTGGGCATTGCCGGATTTAAATCAGTCGGCGTGGTGTTTGCCCCGCTTGTTTTCAGCACCGTACTCATCCTTTGGCCTCTTCACGCAAACGTGGATCGAGCAATCCGTACACAATATCAGTCAGCGTGTTAAACAAAATCAACGCAACGCCATAGACAATCGTAATCCCCATCACCAGCGTGTAATCGCGGTTGCTGACCGCCGTAACAAAATGCTTGCCCAGGCCCGGCACCGCAAAAATATACTCGATCGCAAACGACCCCGTGATAATCGCCGCGGCAATCGGACCCAAAATGGAGACCAACGGAATGAGTGAATTGCGCAAAATATGCTTCACCGCAATCACCGGTTCCGCCAAGCCTTCGCTGCGCTTGATCAACACATACGCCTGCGAGCGCACTTCGCGCACCGTCGTGCGAACCAACAGAAACGCATACGAAAACGGCAGCAACGATAACGACAACACCGGCAAAATGTAATGCCGGGGCGATTCCAACGTGGCCGCAGGCAACCAGTTGAGATTGAGCGCAAAAATCAACACGAGAAATCCACCAAAGATAAACAGCGGCGTCGAAATACTGGCAACACCCATCAGCGTCAGCAAGCCATCTAAATATCGATTCCGTGTTAAGCCTGCCAACGCGCCCAGACCAACCCCCAGCACACCGCCCAATACCAGCGCCATCAGGCCCAGTTTCATGGATGTCATCGTCGCTTCGCCCACGATATCGGTGACCGTGCGGGATTTGTACTTATACGATGGCCCCAAATCGCCCCGCAGAATGCCGCCCATGTAAATCACATATTGCTTCCACAAAGGTTCGTTCAGGTGATACCGGGCCTCCATGTTGGCCTTGATAGCCGCTGGCACTTTGCGTTCTTCATCAAACGGGCCGCCCGGCATCAGGCGTAGCAGCACAAAGGTCATGCTGATCACCACCAACAGGGTGAGCAAACCGGTGAGCAAACGACGCAAAATCAGGCTGGGCATAGCACTATCATACCGGAGATTTGCACCTTTCGGCGAAGCAAAGCCCATCGGGTTGATTCAGAGAAATCGGAAGCAGCCGTTTACGCCAAATCGTTCGGTACCAATTTGAAACGCCTGTTCACCAGACCCGTTTTACTATCCACCAGCAAGTCAAATCGGCCTCCCTTGGCGAAAAACTGTTGGAGCTTGCGGGCGATTTCTGCGGTTTGCCCCTGAGTCACTCCAATTTCTTCGGTCGCAATCGACTCGTCTTCATTGGTCGTTGAGCTAGCCGCCTTACCGAGAACTTCATCATACAAGCGCTCAAATTCCTCGACATCCGTATTTTCAGGATGATCCCGATAGACAAAATGGAGTGCATCCGCATTCATGCCTCGGATAAAATATTGTGAAAGAGGGGCATCCTCATCATCAGCAGCCGGGTTGTCCGATGGGGGAGAGTACCCCGCCGGGAGATACTTGTCCACTGAGGTGGCATACTCTATCAGTAGCTGGTCCTGCCGATCCGGGTTCCGAATAATTTTGCCGTCCGGGCCTTTGATATTGGCAATGGTGATGCGGGCGCCAAACAAAGGGACTTTGCTATTGAACATGTGCTTCTCCTAAAACGCGTTTCTAAAAACTCAAACCAGAACCGTTCTCTTCAAATAAGAAAACGCTCAACGTTTTAAATTGCCCTAGCGCGTATAGGTTTTGGGGAGCCGTACCCGCAAGGCGCACATGAGTTCATATTCAACCGTTTCGGCTTTGGCCGCCCAGTCATCCAGCCAGATAGCGTTGCCTTGCCCGTCTTCGCAACCCAGCAGCGTCACCGCATCGCCCACCATCGCACCCGGTGCATTTGTGATGTCAAACATCATCTGATCCATCGTGATCGCCCCCACCTGCGGCACGCGCCGCCCCACCAGCAAGCCTTCAATTCGGTTGGACAACACCCGGGGAACTCCATCCGCGTAACCCAGCGGTACAGTCGCGATACGGCTGGGTGCGTTGGTTTTGAACGTATGGCTGTAACTGATACCCGTCCCCGACGGCACGTCCTGAATGTGCATGATGCGGGCTTTCAGGCTCATCGTGGGTTTCAGCCTCAGTTGCGTCTGCTTTGGATGTTCGCCATACCCGAAAAACCCGATGCCCAGGCGCGCCAAGTTATTAGAAGAGCCATTTCCAAACGCATCCGGCATTAAGGCATGGCCCGAGTTGGACACATGCACATAGCGCGGCAGTGGGTTGATGACTGAGCACACCTGCGCCCAATGCTCCAACTGCTCCTCGCTCAGGGCCTCATCATGGCTGTCGGCCAGATGCGTGAAAACGCCTTCCACTTGAACATAATCCAGCTTTTGGCATGCCTGGATAAATTCCACCGCCTGACGCCAGTCGATGCCGATGCGGTGCATCCCAGTATCGACTTTGATATGGACCTTAAACGGCTTTCCGGCTTGCGGATAGGCCCGCTGCAAGCTTTCCAACTGGTGCCAGTCAAAAATGGTGAGCTGAATATCGTAGCCCGCCGCGTATTGCACCGCCCAGTCCGGCACCACCCCAATCACCAGCACCGGCATTTTAATGCCCGCCTGACGAATATGCATGGCTTCATCCATCGAGGCCACCCCGGCCATCTTGACGCCAGAGGCTTCCAGCGTCGGAAGGACCATAACAGCGCCATGGCCGTAGGCATCGGCCTTCACGATCGCCATCAGGTCTACCGAAGTGGGAATCAACCGCCGAATGGCGCGCGCATTCTCTTCAATCGCACCCAGGTTAATCTCAACCCAGGCATCACGTCTGGGCTGAACGGGCAGATTTCGGAGGGCTTTCATCAGGGGCGCATGCTTTCCACTTTTGTTTTATTGTAATGCCCGGCCTATAATGAGGAAACCATGATGACGCCCCCATTTGACATCGACAACTCCACCAGCGAAAAAATCGCCGTGATTGGTTGCGGCAACTGGGGCAAAAATCTGGTTCGCAACTTCTACAACCTGGGCTTCCTCTACAAGGTATGCGATTTGAACCAGGACACCCTGCTAGGGCTACAAAAGCAATATCGGGATATCTTAGTCACCAGCCGCTTCGATGATGTTTTCAAAGACCCGAAAGTGGACGGTGTGGTGATTTCGACCCCCAGCTTTACCCATTACGAACTGGCCAAGCAAGCCTTGCTGAATGGCAAGCATGTGTACGTTGAAAAACCGGTTGCGACCAGCTCGGAGCAAACTTTAGAACTACTGGCATTGGCCAAGGAACTGGGCCTGGTGCTGATGGTCGGCCACCTGCTGCTGTATCATCCGGCGGTCAACCGCTTGCGGCAGCTCATTCGCGAAGGCCGCCTGGGACAGATCAAAAACATTTCCAGCGATCGTCTCAACACCAACAAGCTGCGTCCCGACAAAAGTGTCATTTGGGATCTCGCGCCGCATGATGTCTCGATGCTGGGCTACCTGATGGATGAAGACCCGGAAGATATTGTGTCCGTCATCGGCTACCAGAACCGCGAAGACGGCCTGGTGGATGACGCCCACATCGATCTGGTGTTTCCCAACGATGTCGCCGGGCACATTCATATCAGTTGGGTTCACCCCGTCAAGCAGGTAAAACTGGTGGTGCGCGGCACCGAAGGCACCGCCATGATTGACGACACGCTGGGCGAAAACAAGCTGCATATTTTCAACAAGGATGGTCTCGACGGTCCCACCGAGGAGTTTCCGGAATATCTGGATATTGAGCCGCTGAAGCTGGAGTGCCAGCATTTCATCAACTGCATGCGCTACGGACAAGATCCGAAAACCGACGGGATGAACGGCTACAGCGTGGTTCGGGTTTTAGAGCTGGCCGAGCACAAGATGGAAATGATCCAGGTTTAAACATTGCTTCTTTAACAGATTGCTTCGACGCCGCGTTCCCGGTATAGTCATGCTCACGGGCAATTGCTCCGATCAGGTATGAGAGGGTATACAGAGAGAGGTGGGGAAAATCGTGCTTCATTTCAATCCGGCGATACGTCACGCAGGCGCGTTACAAGCATTCCAAGACACGACGTTCAATAAGCAACAAGCTGCGTCAAGCCACTCCCTACAATTCGGCAACCGGCTGCCGGTATTTATCAAGCCCCTAGTCATGGAAAACGCCCCGGCGTTTGACGCGCAAAACCCCAGCCATGTCGCCTTTTACAAAACATTGATGCAAAAAGCCCAGACATTTTCCCAATCTCCCGTCAGCAACTACCGGGTTGGCGTGGTGCTGCGCGGCGAAAGCGGTCGGGCGTATCTCGGCACCAACATTGAAATCAAGAACGACACCACTGGCAACACTATCCACGGCGAAGGCTTTGCCGTCACGTTGGCCCGTACACACCAAGAGAAGAACGTGTCCGATTTATTCTTGAGCGGTCCTCCCTGCGGCTATTGCCGCCAAATGCTGTTTGAAATCGGAAACCCCGACTTGCGCGTACACATTGTCGATTTGCCAACAAACCGCATTACAACTTATCCCTTTCGTGAACTGCTGCCCGTACCCTTTGACAGCACCGGGGCCAATGCACAGAAAAACCTTCTTTTGCCATCCAATCCACCACTACCCGACAAACCAAAATCCCGAAGCCGCCTGGTACAAAACGCCATCGAGGGTGCATTCCAGTCCTATCTGCCAAAACCAGGGCGAAAAGCATGGGGCGGCGTTGCCTTG
>CAZXUP010000083.1:8615-10155 GCA_964643815.1 uncultured Vampirovibrionales bacterium | reverse complement strand
TTCCGGTTCATGCGCGTGATAGACATCGGTCAGGTACAAAATATCGGCATCGCCAAAACAGGTAAGAAATTCATCCCACAGCGCTTTCAAGCGCGTGTAGCGGTGCGGCTGAAAAAGCCCAATCACACGGCCACCCCCATGCAGCGATTCTTTGGCGGCTTTCAACGTCACCAGTACTTCGCTGGGATGATGCGCGTAATCATCAATCAACAGGGCGTTATTAAGTTCGCCCACTTTTTCAAAGCGACGGCCCATGCCGGTAAAGTCTTTCAAGGCAGCGGCCATCTCGTCAAAGTCAGCACCCAACTGATCGCCCACGGCAATGGCGCACAAGCCGTTCATCAGGTTATGCTTGCCGGGCACCGACATGTTGAGTTCGCCCAGCATTTGCTTGTTGCGATACACGTAAGCCTGATAGCAACCCTTGCCATGATGGCGGGCATTTTTGAGCCAGTAGGTTGTTTGTGTTTCCTGTCCGGTAAACACCTCACCGGGCGCCAGCAAAATCGCCTCCACCGATGCCGGGTTTTCATCAGCCAGCATTTTTGTGTTGGGGCAGGCCACGTTATAAAACACCTTGCTACCGGGCTTCAAGGCTTTCAGGTATTGACGAAAGGTATTCAGAACGCCGTCCAAGCCATCCGTGTAGTGATCGGCATGATCAAGTTCCAGATTGGTAATCACCGACAGCGTGGGTTGATACTGTACAATCGTGCCGTCGCTTTCATCCAGCTCGGCCACGGCATATTTGCGATCCTGTCCGCGCACGGCGTTGGTTTTGAGATGCGGCATTTTTCCGCCCACCACAATGGTCGGGTCCAGTCCAGCGGCTTTCAGCGCCAAACCCGTCATGCCCGTCACGGATGTTTTACCGTGTGTTCCGGTAATGCCGATGGTGTTTTCATGGCCCAACAGCGCACCCTGCATGATTTCGCGCAACAGGCCAGAGCGGTGGTGAATTTCCAAGCCCTGATCGAGCGCGGCGGCAATTTCCGGGTTCTGCCGATTAATCGAAGACGAAACAATCACCAACGCATTGGCAGGCACCTGATTAGTCGCATGCCCGAGAAACACTTTTCCGCCCGCCTCGACGAGCTGTTGCGTGTAGGCGCTTTCGGACACATCCGAGCCGCTCACCAAAAATCCCGCTTCCGCCAAAATTTTGGCCAACCCGCTCATACCAACACCACCGACACCCACAAAGTGAACGGGCTGCGCCTGGTTCAACGTCAACGGTTTATTCAGGGTTTCGGCGGAAAGGCTCATGATGCTGCTCGCTACACGGATGACAATTCGCGTTTTTGCTTGACGTAGTCCTGCACCACTTCTTTGTCATCAAAGTGAATCGTGCGGTCGCCTAAAATCTGGTAGTCCTCATGGCCTTTGCCTGCCACCACGATAATGTCCTCGGGTTTGGCGAGATCGATCGCCGTGTGAATGGCCAGCTTGCGATCAGCATCGACCACCATGCGCGCCGAATCAAACCGCTGGATGCCGGAGATGACATCCGTGATGATCTGCTGCGGATCTTCGGTGCGTG
>CAZXUP010000083.1:1927-8605 GCA_964643815.1 uncultured Vampirovibrionales bacterium | reverse complement strand
GAACTCGTGGATCTCGGCATCCGGTCGCGCGCTGCGCGCTCCCTCGATCAGCGTCGCGCGGATCGAGGCGGGGTCCTCGAAACGGGGGTGGTGGTCGGTGATCACGAGAACATCGCTGCCGAGGACGGCAGCGCCCCCCATTTTGGGGCGCTTGGTCGCATCGCGATCGCCGCCGCAGCCAAAGACGGCGATCAACCGTCCACCGTCGGGAGTCACTACACGCGCCGCATTCAAGACGTTTTCCAGACCATCCGGCGTGTGCGCGTAGTCCACAATCACATACGGTTTTTCGGAAACCACTTCAAACCGCCCGCGAATACCCTGCACGCACTCGATGGACTTGACGCATTCGGCCAGCGGAATGCCTAGCGCCAGACCGGAGGCAATCGCCGCCAACGCGTTATACACGCTAAACTGCCCGCCCAGTTTTAATTTCACATCGGCCTTGCCCGCGGGTGTAATCACGGTAAACGAGGACCCCGCAATGCTGTAGTTCGGGTTCTCAATCCGCACGTTGGCATCGGGCGATTGAATGGCGTAGGTGTACAGCGTAACGCCTGACGGGCAAGCGTTCACAAATTCCTGCGCGTAATCGGAATCGAGGTTGATGACTGCGCCGCGCTTTTTAGCACCATCCAAATTTTTGAAAAGCAGGGCTTTGGCTTGCCAGTACTGCTCCATCGTTTTGTGATAATCCAGGTGGTCCTGCGTGATATTGGTCAGCACCGCCACTTCAAAATCGCAGCCCGCCACGCGATGCTGCTCCAGCGCATGCGAACTCACTTCCATCACGACAAACGCGTTGCCCTCATCCCGCATTTCCGCGAGAATTTCCTGCAGCTCGGTCGCCATCGGCGTGGTATGCCCAGTGGAATCATACGTCTGCTTTTTGCTGCTCTTGCGGCCTAGCGTGCCAATTAAGCCTACTTTTTTCTTTTGGTCTTCAAGCATCTGCTCAATCAAATGCGTTACGGTGGTTTTGCCGTTGGTGCCGGTGACACCGACCAGCCGTAATTTCTGTCCGGGATACCCATGCAATGCCGCACTCAGTTCAGCGGTGGCTTTCCAGGTATTCTGCACTGAAATCACCGGAATGTTTTTGGGGATTTCAATACTGCCTTTTCGATCCGCTTCAATCACCAAGGCCAATGCGCCCGAAGAAGCGGCGGCGCTCAGAAACTGGTGGCCATCCGTGCGACTGCCGCCCAGCGCTACAAAAACCGTGCCGGGTTTCACCTGGCGCGAATCATTCGTGACACCTTCCACAGTCGTATTTGCCGCCGCATTAAACACATCCAGGTTTTCGATGTGGGCATCCGCCAGGTTTTTAAAAAGCTCGGCCAGTTTCATTGAAATAGTTCTCACGCTTGACTTGATTGTAACGTCTCAACTGTCATTCCCGCGAAAGCGGGAATCCATTTATAGATTATGGCTACCTGCTTCCGCAGGGTTGACATTCACTCTCGGAACAGAACCAACACGCTTAGTGAACCTTCTGTTGATCAACCACTTTGGATGGGGTTCTTTCGGCTATTTTAGCAACATTGAGGCCCAAATAGCTAATGGTTTCTTTGGCAATGGCATGAAAGATCGGACCGGCCACGGTACTGCCCCAGGCCTCTGCCATTTGCGGACTATCCGCCACCACCATAATCAACACCTTGGGGTCTTCCGCCGGAAAGAACCCGACGAATGACGTAAACAGGTTGCTGCTGTACCCCCGACCGTTATCGTTGGGTTTGCGGGACGTTCCCGTTTTTCCGGCCACGTTCATTTCTTCCAGCCGCACCGTGGACGTCTTCGCATCGCGGATGCTCGCCGTCAGCAAGTCCCGCATAATCGCGCAGGTTTTCTCGGAGAAAATCCGCCGATGCGTCACCGGCGTTTTTTTCATCACATGCGGCGTGTTCCAGATACCGCCGTTGGCAATGGCCGCCACGCCAGCCGCCATTTGAATGGGCGTCGCCGCCATGCCGTAGCCGTAACCAATGGAAGCATGCGTCGATTCATCCCAGGTGTGGGGCTGCAAAATAATTCCGGCGGATTCGCCCGGCAGATCGATGCCGGTTTTGGAACCGATCCCAATCAGCTTCAGCAACTCATAATGCTTCTGCTTGGGAATCATCAGGGAGATTTTGGCGCTGGCAATATTGCTGGAGTGCATGAGCAAGTAAATCAAATCGATGGTGCCCGGTGCGCCATGCTGGTTGAAATCGTAGTTCTGAATCGTCCAGCCACCGACTTTCATGCGGCCCGTATCCTGAATGCGGGTGTTGCGATCGATTGCGCCACTTTCCAATCCCGCCGCCACCGTGAAGATTTTAAACGTGGAGCCGGGCGGATACACATCGGTAATCGCCCAGTTTTTCAAGGCTTCGGCGGGGGCCTTGTAGAAATGATCCGGCTGATAGGTGGGGGAAACCGCAAAGGCCAGCAATTCACCCGTCCTTGGGTCCATCATGATCACCGTCCCCCGGTTGGCCTTGGACTTTGCCAAGCCATTGGCCAATTCGCGTTCGGCAATATATTGCAAGCGCGCATCAATCGTCAGCTTGACATCCTGCGCTTTGGGCAGCGTAACGATATGCCTGGGGTCCAAGTTTCCCAAGTCCACCAGATTTCCACGCCCGTCCAGCACCGCCTTGTTCAGGTCGGTCGGTTTCTTTTTGAGGATATCCAATGCCGAAGATTCCACACCCGAACTCACCTCAGCGCCATCGTTGACATAACCCAACACGTGTGCGGCCAGGTTGCCTTGTGGATAATTACGCACGGTCTTTCTGGAAAAATCCAGACCCGGCAATGGTTTTTGGCGGATAATCGGCTGACCGGCTTCATCCAAAACCGGCTGCCTGGTTTTCTCGTTGATGGCTGGAACACTCATGCGCGCCTGCATGATTTTTTCAATCTCTGCCTTGGACAGGTTTTTTTTCAGCGCAATGGTCGAATAATCTTTCGCCAGTTTCTCTTGCAAATCTTCTTCCGGCATCGCAAGCACCGGCGAGAGCACTTGGGCAATGGTTTCCTTCGGCGTTTTGAAAAAATAACGCGGATGCGCGAACAAGTCGTACAAAATTGTATCCTGCGCCAGCACCATGCCATTGCGATCCAGAATCCGACCTCGATTATAGAGCGTCAACGCCTGGTTGTGAGACAGGCTGGCTTTTTTGCGCAGGTTGCCCGCATCAATCACCTGAATGTAAAACAGCTTGCAGGCAATGGCCGCGCCCAACACCAACAGCCCCAACAAAATCAGACGGAAGCGCTTCAGCGAAAACGCGTCTTGAGACGACGATGAAACGTCAACGCGTTTCGCACGAGGCAGGGCTTTTTGCCGCTGGCGGGAGGGACGTTGCCTAGTACCCGTAGACACGTGGAATCTCCTGCTGTAGGGCGGGCATCGCCGGGCTTTTAACGGATGTAGCGGCAGGCACTTCAATCACCGTAGGCGGCAACTGCAGATGAGGCACCTTGGTGGCCGCGGCTTCCACGTTTTTATACGAGCGAATATGGTTGAGCTTGACCTGCAATTCTTTATTCTGCTCGTTCATTTCGCGCGTTTCTTTGGCCACCCGGTTGATGGTGTCTTCGTAATGCACTTTAATGCCGTAAACCGCCAATGCCCCGATGATGGAAAACCCAAACAGCAGAGACAGCAGACGCAAAGTCACCCGCAACACCCGGCCACTGCGGGCGGGCGCAAAATTCCCTTCGATAATCAGATGCTCCGGCGTCTCTCTCATGGTTCGTGGTGTTCCTGTGGGGATCGCTCGCGTGAAGGATAAACCTCCCGACAGCACTCTAACTTGCTTCCAAAACTGGGACCTGACCCATCCATTATAGCGTCCAGCCCACCGCAACGTCACGCGGAAATCCTCGAAGCCGTAACAAATCATGTCCAACGACAAGAGTTGCCGGGTTTTAAAGCTCGACTACCCGACGACAAGGCCTTTGAGGTCGTAAGGCGTGACGTGGGTGATCTTCACCGGCACTACTTCGCCCGGAATGGCCTGCCCTTTCACCTGCACCGTGTTGTCGATTTCCGGGGCATCCCATTGGGTACGGCCAATCAAGGTGCCGTACGGGTTGATCATGTCAATCAGCACATCCACGGTCTGGCCAATCAGCGTCTGGTTTTGGGCAAAGGCAATTTGCTGCTGAAGCGCCATCAGCTCGCTGCGGCGCCGCTTGATGATGCTCTTCCTGACCTTGCCATCCAGCGTTTTACTGTGCGCGGTATCCACATCGGAGTACTCAAACACGCCCAGACGGTCCCACTTCACCTGCTCGATGGTTTGCCGCAGGTGTTCAAAATGCGCTTCAGTTTCACCCGGAAAGCCCACAATAAAGGAGGTGCGCAGCTTCACATTCTTGATTTTAGCGCGGGCGCGCTCGGCAAATTCCACCAAATCCGTCTGTGGACGGCGCATGCGTTTTAAGATTTCCGGGTGGCTGTGCTGCAACGGGCAATCGAGGTACTTCACAACCTTGTCGCAATCGTTAATGGCTTCCAGCAGCTCATCCGACACCAGGTTGGGGTAGGCATACATGAAGCGAATCCAGGTCAGTTCCGGGATTTCGTTCAAGGCGCGCAGCAAGTCGGGCAAGCTGCTATTGATGTCTTTGCCGTAGCTGGTGGTGTCCTGCCCTACCAGGATAATCTCCGGTACGCCTCGCTGAGCCAGCTCTCTGGCGTTTTCCACGATATTTTCCAGGCTGCGGCTGCGGAACACGCCCCGCATGCTGGGAATAATACAAAAGGAACACTTGTAGTCGCATCCTTCGGCAATTTTGAGGTACGTATACGAACCCACCGTAATGTGTCGCCGGACGGTGTCTTCTTCCAATATATACGTGGGGTCCTGCTGCATGGCCAGCACGCGCTCACCCTGCTCCACGCGCTGCATCACCTGCCCGATTTCGGCTACATTATTAATGCCCACCACGGCGCGAGCCTCGGGGAACAAGTCCAGCAGCTCACCTTGGAACTTTTGGGCCAGACAGCCGGTAATCATCAGTTCTTTGCCCTGCCCGGCCAACTGGGCCAAGGTTCGGACGGATTCCGTCTGGGCGGATTCGATGAAGGCGCAGGTGTTGACCAGCACGATATCGGCTTCTTCCTCGCTGGCAACGATTTCATGTTCGTTTTTATCCAGAATCCCCAGCATGGTTTCGGTATCCACCAGGTTTTTGGGACAGCCCAGGTGGACAAAACCTACTTTTTTCTTGGCTGTAGGAGCTTCAGCGGATGCTTCGACTGGCGGCAGAACGGTTTCGGTGGGAGGCATAAAAGAAAAGGGACCTTAACCTTAATAAGGGGACGAACTCGTATAAGACCTTAAAAACAAAAGGGTGGCAAGGGTTGCCTTTATCAGGCCCGGCTTCACCAACATGGCCCATACCCCCTACCCAAGCCATCTTCATCCAGGGAATAGGCTCAGCACTATGCATTCATAGTCATTTTGGCGGGAACCTTTTCTTCAGAGGCCGTCCTAGGCAGTACGTGGATAGCCCAAACGGCTAGTTTGAATTGCCTTGGCGAGACAGATCAGCCTGGGTGTTCACGCCTATCTAACTCCCCCTAAGGAAAAAACCCTTTTCCTTCCTACCAATTCCGTACTACCCCGCTGTTCAGTTTTGCCAAACGACTGGGCAGCTTTTCTTTTGGTTAAGGCTTGGACGGCTTGGCACGACGTATAAAAGAAACTTCATTGTTAAAAACATACTCAACGGTAATTACATCTGCAAGATAGACAAAGCCGGGAGCGGGTATAGGCAATGGGCTGGAAGCATCAATAGCCGCGAGAGCAGCCTTATCCATCTCTGGATCGCAAGAAGTCACACTGATTTTCCGCTTATAAATCCGACCGCTTTTCATATCAACCAACATCACAACAATTACTTGCTTATTACTTGTCTGGTTTGTCGGCGGAGTCCATCGGGCTATAATCGTTTTATTAATCTCGCCGATCCAACGGGGTATGTGATTCCCTAGAGACTTACTCAAGCGATCCATCTCCGCCTCGCTTCTAGGATTCGTCTTCAATTGGGCAACCTCGTAACTAATTACCTGCTCCAACGCTGGAGGCCTCTCCTCACCAACGGTAGGTAATGGCCCAAAAGGCGCTGATTTTTGAACCGCATGTATGGCCTCCGCATCCATCGCCGCATCGCCCGACGACTTTAGCACCCGAATCTCACGTAACTCCCCAGTCGGCTCAATCGTAATACCCAAAATAGGCTTTTCTCCTTGGTAATTCGCTGGAATCACCCAATTTTGAAGAATTTTTGGATAGAGAGAGAGTTTATAATCGGACTCAGCTTTTTTCTCCGCCTCACTCATGGGCTGCTCGCAACCCACATTGTAAACACCTTTCGGCATGGTGGAAGGATATCCTAACGGAATGCCGGGAAAGAATTTTTTACGCGCTTTGCGAGACTGCTCTTGAACAGGATTTGAATCCTGAGAAGCCGGATTGGACTCTTCCGCCAGCCCCAATGAGCAGCACATCAGCAACAACACGCCACAAAGGCTATTGAAAACACGCTTTAACACGCAAAATCTTCCTTTAAATAAACACCACTATTTAGCGATAGTTCGTAAACTGCAGCGGCATGCTTTGTTTTTCGCCAAACTCGCGAATGCGTTGAATCACCTCTTGCAGATCATCCTTATTC
>CAZXUP010000083.1:0-1917 GCA_964643815.1 uncultured Vampirovibrionales bacterium | reverse complement strand
CACACGGACTTGATCGCCCTGGATACTGGATTGAACCTTGAGCTTGGATTCTTTAATTTCGGCCACAATCTTTTTGGCCATATCCGTTTCGATGCCCTGCTTGAGATCAATCACCTGACGCACTTTTCCGCCCAAGGCCGGCTCGGGGGGCTTTTGCGCCAAAATCAGCGGGCTGAGGCCTCGCTTGGTGATCTTGCTTTCCAGAATGTCAAAAATGTTCTTGGCCTTAAACTCATCCGTGGTGGTGATGACGATTTTCTTGTTTTCTTCCAGCTCAAGCGTGCTGCCGGAATCTTTCAAGTCGAAGCGGGCGCCCAGTTCGCGGCGGGTTTGATCCAGCGCGTTTACCAGTTCCTGCTGGTCAAATTCCGAAACAATATCAAAACTGGCATCTTTCGACATGGGGGGCACTCCTTCTCTTAACTGGCCTTCTTTTGACTGGGGGATAGCGCTTTAGCGCAATTGCCCGGGATTTTGCGGTCGCCTTTTACAAGGAGACCTCTTTATATTACAGTGCGAGATTGTACCGGAAAAACGGTTCAGATTCAGCCCTGCCCTTTGAAAACCCAACTGGAGCGCCAACCCATGGATTATGCCGTTCAGCTTTTGGTGATTGTGGTTTTATTCACGTTTGCCGGGTTGTGGATTCAGGATCACTGGTGGCCTTCGCCGCTGGCGCCGGTCTTGATGAGCATTACCGGCATCGTCTGCGGACTGATGGTTTTATATAAAAGAAGCGTTGAAGAAAGCAAACGAGCCGAGCGGCTAGCTGCCTCCAAGCGGGACCCGAACGGCAATGATCACAAAGCCGAGAATGACTATGACAAGCGAGACTAAAGTAATCCCCTACTGGATGCCGCAACTGGCATTGCTGGGCCTGGGGCTTTTGCTCTGTAAACTGACCTTCATGTTTCACTGGGCTTCGCCCGCAGCAACAGAATGGGTGCGATGGGGCCTGTTTTGGGGCTTTACGTACTGTTTTAGCCTGGTGGCCTTGGGCAAGCTGATCTTAAATCCAATCTTGTTTGTGTTCCCTCTTATTAGAATTTTGTTTTTTGGATATTGTATGTTGGTAACAGCCAGCTTCAACCCACCGGACAGCTTGCTTGTGTTGGCAGGCTTTTTAGGATATTGTTGTTGCCTGATGCTGGTTTACCTTGTAGTATGGCTGCGTCCCCTTCCCCAGCAGCAGCCTTCGTAACCGATAAAACACCCTGCCAGAGAGCATTTCCGGTAAAGAAAAACAGGGCCCGAACACGGTAGAGTAAAGTACGCAAAGTTATTCAGAGCCATGGAACAACTCACTTCTCATATCTGGAAAATTCAGTGGATGGGGCAAACCGTCAACTTCAGCACCCTGCTGATGGCTTGGGCGGCCATGCTGGTGGTTCTGTTCTTTGCCTGGGCGACCACACGCAACCTCAAGCTGGTTCCCAGTAGGCTACAGTTGGTTGGCGAAGGCTTTTTCAAGCTGGTTCGCGATATGACCTACAACGCCTCCGGCAAGGACGGCGATCAGTATCTTTATATTGTCGGCTCGCTGTTTATGTTTGTTCTGTTTGCCAACCTGATGGGCCAACTGCCCCTGAAATTAATTGACCTGCCAGAGCATAAGCACCTGGTGGCCGCGACCGGTGATATCAACACCACGCTTGGCATTGCGCTGGTGACCCTGGTGGTCTACATCATTCTTTCTATCCGCAATCTGGGACTTGGTGGCTTTGTTGGGCATCATCTCGAGCCTAAAATATTTGGCCTGCCCCTGATGTTGCCGTTCCACCTGCTGGATCACATCACCCGTCCGGGCACGCTCACCATCCGGCTGTTCGCGAACATGACTGCCGGCCACGTGCTTCTACTGGCCATCATCAGCCTGATCTTCCTGTTCGGCAGCTACGTGATCGCGGTGGCTCCGGT
>CAZXUP010000082.1:0-10239 GCA_964643815.1 uncultured Vampirovibrionales bacterium | reverse complement strand
AACATATCGTAAACCTTAGAGAGAGTGCGCTTTTATGGAAGACAGAGTCAGCAAGGAACAGAAACTGGCAGCCGCCAAGGATATCGTCTCCAACTACCTGCGGGGCGAAGGTGGCAAGAATGTCACTCCAGAGCAGATCGGCTCCATTTTCAACCAGGTGTATGGCACCATCGACCAGGCGATTCCCGATCCGGAGAAGCGCCGTATCGGACTGGGAGTCGACTAGACCGCCTCTTCAATCCGAGGTTTTCTCTTGACCGAACTATTGCCGGAATCTCGCGTGGAAACCACCCAAGCCGGAGAACAGTCTGCCGGTTTTTTTAAAGTGCCGGAAACTGTCTATACGGTTCTTGTGCTGGTTTTGATTGCCGTTGTGGGCTGGTTTTATGGCCAGGCAATCGATACCGAAGTGTTGGGCTTTACCCACGATGACGGTGTCTATGCGGCAACCGCCAAAGCCTTGGCTACCGGCAAAGGCTTTACGCTGTTGCATGTAGTCGGGCATCCGGCGCAAATTAAATACCCCTTTATCTATCCCTTGCTCTTGGCGCCCGTCTGGCTGTTGATGCCGGAATTTCCCAAAAACCTGCCGTTACTGAATGGCGTTACCCTCTTTTTCACGTTGGCTTCTTGCGGCATGATGTACGTTTACCTGCGCCGCTGCCAGCAGTTTCCCGGTTGGTTGGCGTTGCTGGTGATGGCGCTGGTGACCTCTGGTTTTTTCTTTATCTATTTTTTTAGTATGGTGATGTCGGAAGCGCCGTACCTGTTTTTTTCGCTGCTTACCTTGTGGGCGTTTCATCGGGTGTCAAACGGAGGGAAAGCGCTATCGACACGGGCGATTGCCTTGCTGGTGTTGCTGTCGGTCGTCACGTTTTATACGCGGGTTTTGGGTGTTGCCTTGATGGGGGCGATTGGCGTGTGGCTGCTGTTGAACCGCCAGTGGAAAAACGCGCTGCTTTACGGTGCGGGTTGCCTGTTGTTAGGCGTGCTTCCGTGGGTGTGGTGGGTAAAAACACATGCGCCGGTGATGACGGCTGCGACGCGTGATGTGATGTTTCCGCTGGTGAACGCCTACAGCAACTACGGTACGGAGTTCTTGCACAACTTTAATGCGGGCAGTTATCTGAAAGGGTTGCAGGCGGATTTCGCCAGCTTTATGAACGGCTTGCTGGAAGACATGATCCCGGTGCTGCCGAACCTGTTCAAGGTTTACCCCGCCCTTGAGGCGTTGCCTTTTGCGAAAGGCATCAAGCTGATACTGGCTGTTTCGAGCGTTTATCTTTTGACCGGTTATTTTGTGTTGCAAGGGATACGGACACTGGGCAAAAGTTTTGCCAACGGACGGTTTTCATCGGCGCCGTATACCGTGCCGGGCTTGTACGTGTTTTTCTATATGACGGCGATTGTGTTGTGGATGTATGAAGATCAAATGCCCCGGTTTTTGACGGTGATTCTCCCGCTACTCTGGATGTATTTTTTCAAGCCCTGGTTATCTGTCCTGCCGGACCTTCGGTTTAAGGAGGGTGTTTTAAATGGGCGCTGGCTTAAAGCAGGTGCGGTGAGTGTTGTGTTTCTGGCTGTCAGCGTGATGACCCTGCTTCCCGTCGCGCATTCCTACAAGATTGTTCACACATCCCGAAGCCAGCACTGGGTGGAAAAGGGTGATTATCGCTGGTTATGGCAAGATTACCAGGAAACATTCGCCTACATTAAAAAAGCCCTTCCTGAAGATGCTGTGCTGGGGGCGCATTCGGATGTGGTGTTCTATCTCTATACCGAACGCCCGACGTTTTACATTTTTTACCCCAGCCTGCCCCGTGCCAACGATCGTTTTCTGCCGGATGGACTTTCCCGCTTGATGCGGAGCCTGGATTATCATGGGGTTGATTACGTGGTGGCGGAACCGCACATGCAGATGCGAACCGTGCATTATCCGATGAACGCGGTGATTGGCGCCTTGATAAAAAAATATCCGGAGCGTTTCCGGTTGGTGCATGCTTCGCCGCGTGAGGCGTTGGGCGTGTATAAGATTTTGCCGTCGCACTAAGAGCATACACGATGTCTAAGCATACCGTATTAATTGTTGATGATGACCCGCATATCCGGGAGGTGTTGCGGTATGCGCTGGAGAAAGAGGATATTGCCGTTATCGAGGCGGAAAACGGGCGGATGGGGCTTGAAAAAACACAGCAGCGTCAGCCCGATATGATTATCCTGGATGTGATGATGCCCGAGATGAATGGGCTGGATATGTGCCGGGAACTGCGGAAATCCAGTAACACGCCCATTTTGTTTCTCTCTTCCAAGGATAGCGAGCTGGACCGTATTCTCGGGTTGGAGCTGGGCGGGGATGATTATGTCATCAAGCCGTTCAGTCCACGGGAACTCATGGCGCGCATCAAGGTGATGCTGCGGCGACTCAATAACACGCCGATGCAGTCGGCTCCAATATCCACGTCTTTGAAACACAATAACCTGATGCTGGACCCCGGTACATTTCGGGTTTGCTGGCAGGAAAGGGACGTCTCGTTGACGGCAACCGAATTTAATTTGCTGCATACGTTCATTCAGTCGCCCAGCCGGGTGTTTACGCGCGATAATCTGATTGAAGCGGATATTTTCAAGGACATTATCACGGATCGCACGATTGATAGTCATATCCGCAGGCTGCGCCAAAAGCTCAACGCGGTTGGGTGCGCCAATATCATCGAAACGGTTCATGGTTTCGGCTACCGGCTGGGTTCTTGCCAATGAAGCTGCAACAGCATGTCTCAATTCGTCGCATTCTGGCGTTGGTGAGTTTGCTCTTTTTGTTGTTGCCGGTTGGCGGGCTTTATTTTCTGCGTATTTATGAAAGCGCACTCATCCGGCAAACGGAATCCGAGCTGATTTCCCAGGGTGCTTTTGTCGCGGCGATGTATCAGCATGAGATCAAAAATTTGCTGGCAGAGCGTCAGGTGCCGCCCGAAGGTTACGGATTGGCGTTGCGCCATAAAATTTCCAAAGCGAAATTGACTCCGATTTTTCCCCGCTTGGATTTAGCGAGAGATCCCGTTCATCCGGCGCGTCCCCAGCCTTTTTATACCAGCGATCATTTGGACCCGGCTGCCATTAGTGCGGGCAGAAGGGTTTTGCCCGTTTTACAGGAAGCCCAGCGCACGACCTTGTCTGGAATCAAACTGCTGGATTATCAGGGGTTGGTGGTTACGGGTGAAACAGAAAAGGGCTTGTCTTTCCGTCATGCCGAAGAATTTCAGGATGCGATCAAGGGAAAGCCGGTCAGTTTTCTTCGGGCGCGGCGCATGGCGGAAAATCCGGCGGCGCTCGGTTCCGTTAGTCGCAATGCCAACATTAATGTATACGTGGCGATGCCGATTGTTCTGAAGGATCGCGTGATTGGGGTGGTTTGGCTGAACCGGACGCCGATGGATTTGAACCAGGCCTTGTATGGCAAGCGAACGGAATTGATTTGGACGGTGGTCATTCTGGTGCTGGCGGCAACGCTCATCGCCCGGCTCACCTCGCTTACCATCACCCGACCCATTCGTGCCCTGGTGCAAAAAACCCGAATGATTGCCAAAGGTGATGCCGAAGGGCGGGTGCCGTTGAATAATCCGATTACGCGGGAAGTGTCGGAGTTGTCTGATAATATTGCGAAGATGGCGACAACGATTCAGCACCGCACCCAGTATATTCAAAACTTTACGGCGCATGTCTCGCACGAGTTTAAAACGCCGCTGACGGCCATTCGTGGGAGTGTTGAACTTTTGCAGGACAATCTGGATGACATGCCCAAGGAACAGCAGCGGCGTTTCTTGAGTAACATCGCCCAGGACACGGAGCGCCTGGGCCGACTAGTATCTCGTTTGTTAGAACTGACACGCGCGGATATGACCGAAGGCAACGTCGAGCAGGCATCGGATGTGCGGCCTGTTCTTGAACAGATCGGGCAACGTTATCAGGCCCAGACCATACAAGTGCGGTTGCAGTTGCCGAACGCGGAAGGAGACTTTCGGGTGGGCATTGCACCCGACAGTCTGGAGGCGGTGTTGGCGCATCTGGTGGAAAACAGCCAGCAAGCCGGGGCCAGCCGGGTGGAAATATCTGTCAGGCAAAAAGAAACCGTGTTATTTCTGGATATCAAAGATAACGGTCCGGGCGTTTCCGAGGCCAACCGGAACGAGATATTTACGCCGTTTTTTACCACGCGGCGAAACACGGGTGGCACCGGACTGGGCTTGAGCATTGCCCAGTCTATTCTGGAGCGTTTCAAGGGGCGAATTTCTCTTGCCTCAAGTGTCGATGGTGCGCATTTCACCATCGAACTGCCCATTTGCACATAAATTGCACAAATTTGCCCGGAGAACTGCACAGCGGTTTGCCATACTCCTGTTACAGCCAAGAGCTGAGTGTATAGCAGGAGATTTGTATGACGGACATGATTTCACCTTTCTCTGAAGAGCAACCCCCCAGGCCACAATCCATTCTCTGGAAAGTGTTGACCATCGCAGGTTTAATTCTGGGGCTTTTGATCCCGTTGAACATGATTGGCGGTATTATCGCCGAGCGGCAAAACACAAAAGATCAGGTGCAGGCGGAAATCGCCCAGACCTGGTCCCCCCAGCAAACAGTCCTTGGACCGGTATTGGTGGTTCCATACAAAATCAATTACGAGGCGATCAATGCTGCGGGCCAGAAAGAGGCGCAAACCATGCGCGAATTTGCCTACATCCTTCCCCAGCAGTTTCAGGTAAAAAGCAGTATTACGCCGGAAACCCGTCATCGCGGGATCTATCAATCCATTGTATACACAACCGATTTGGATGCCCAGGGTTCTTTTGACCTGAAGGCTATCGAAGAACTGGGGCTTCCCAAGAGCAATATCCTTTGGAAGGATGCGTTTGTGGCCCTGGGTGTTTCGGGAATGAAGGGGATTGATAAGAGGCCCGTGTTTGAGGCAGGCGGAAAACAGCTGGAATTTTTGCAAGGGATGAATGGGGCTTCTCGGCTGAATACAGATCTGTATGCCTTAACGGCTGTTGCTGAAGGGCAAACCCGGCTTCCATTCAAGTTGAAGCTCTCTTTAAAAGGCAGCGAAGCATTTTCGATTATTCCAGTGGGGAAACAAAATACAATTACGATTAGCTCACCGTGGGCATCGCCCAGTTTTATCGGGTCGCCCAAAAGTCAGCGTGATAATAAGGGTTTTAAGGCGACCTGGGATGTTTCCGATTTTGGAAGAGGTTACGGCAATGCATTTACCGGTGTTGCCGATGCCCAGACCCAGCTTGCAAAATCCGCTGTTGGCGTGCAGTTGCTAACGCCGGTGGATTCGTATCGACAGTCGGAACGCGCCGTGAAGTATGGGATGCTGTTTCTCGTACTCACCTTTGCAACGTTCTTTCTCTTTGAAATTATCGGTCAATACCGGTTGCATCCGTTTCAGTATTTATTGGTTGGTTGCGCCATTGCGTTGTTCTATCTATTGCTGATTGCCATCTCGGAAGTCAGTCGGTTTGAACTGGCCTATGGTATTGCCACCACCTCCATCATCACGACGGTTACGCTCTATTCCAAGGCCATTCTTGGAAGAATTCGGCGACATGCCCAGTGGTTGATTGCTGGCTTGCTGAGTATTCTTTATGTCTATCTATATGTCCTGTTGCAACTCGAAGACTGGTCGCTGCTGTTTGGTGCTATCGGCTTGTTTGTCGTGCTGGCGGTGATTATGTACGTCACCCGCAACATCGACTGGTACAACGAACAAGTACCCGCGTAAAGTCCCACACTCTAAGGCTCCTTCCAGTAACGGAAGGAGCCTCTCTTTGAAAAATTAAAAAGGAAAATTAGGATGGATAAGTTAAAAGTATTTCTCAATCAAGCCTTTGTTCTAGTAACCATGGGCAGTTGCGTTTTCACGTTAGCACTCCTCTTTCAGGAGAAAAGCTGGGTTTTGGATTTAACCCGACACTTCCCGCTACAGTACCTGATTGTTCAGATAGCGGCGCTGATAGTGCTTCTCAAAAGTAGGCCAAAATCCTATCTGGCACGCAGCCTGGCGTTGCTTGTCATGATTTCTTTAAACGCATTTCAGGTGTGTTCTTACTATTGGCCAGTGCATCATCAACAGTCAAAAATGACAACGGGCAACGTCAAGATCCTGCATATGAATGTCTTGTTTTTTAACCAGCAGTACAAAACCGTCAGCCAAATTTTGAAATCAACGGATGCCGATATCGTGTCACTTCAGGAGGTTACGGAAACTTGGCTTGCGCAGATTAAGAAAGAAAACGCGCTTGCGCGGTTTCCCTATCAACTCACTCATGCAGAATCTGGAAATGTGTTGCTGAGTCGCTTGAAACTCAGTCGCTCTAAAATACTTCCGATAGAAGAGGGGGAGCAGGGAATGCTGATTGGCCGAAAGAAGGGAGGGATTCTAGTTGCTGATATTCACGTGTCTGGTAAACCGGTCACGCTGATCAATCTGCACCCACCCGTTCCTATGACACCGCAATATGCGGCAAGATATCGGTCCTATTATCAGCAACTTGCGCAGCATCAGAAATCCTTTAGCAAGCATAAGATTTTGTTTGGTGATTTGAATACTACTCCCTGGTCGGGTCACTATAAGCGGTACTTAACGATGTTTGATTTAAAGGATGCTCGGGTGCATTGGGGTTTCTACCCAACCTGGAATTGCTTCTTCCCGTTGTTTTTTATCCCGATTGATCACGTTTTTGTGACGAAGAATTTTGTGACATTAAAACAGCGGACAGGACCTTTTATTGGTTCCGATCACTTACCCATTTATGTAGAACTGGGCTTGAAACCGTGAGACTTTTAATCTTCATGCGATTTCCCTTCTTCTTTAAGCACCTTCGCTGATTGCGTTTATGGCTCTTTTGCGTTGAAAAAAAGATCGTGAAACGGCTGGACGACTCTGCCAAAGAAGAGATTCCGGGCCATCTCCAAGGTTGGTTTAAACCGCATGCCGTTAGTCTCAAACTCCAATGGCTTGATCTGGTTTCCGTCCTTATCGGTTTGTGCGCTAAACATCACAGTATCCCGACCGCTTTCAATCGTCTGAAAATTGAAAGTGCCGGAAGGAAAATGTGTGATTTCTCCCATGAAGCCCGGTTGCTTACATGTTACGGTGCTTTGAGGTTCGGAAACCAGTTTGATTAATTCCTGAAATTGCCGCGCTGAATGAACGGGTTCCTGTGGCCCATGAAGTCTCATTAGTATTCACTCCCCATCGAAACTGCAAAAAATATAGGTACTTTCACTTTAGAAGTTTTATTGAAAGTTGTAAATCCCTTTGAATCTTTGGTTAAGCAACGTGAGATTAAATGTTTTATAAAAATTACAATTGTAATTGAAATGTTGAGTGGCAGAATCCCTTCTCTGTTTAATCTGATCTATACTGGTGAAAGTAGGGTAAATTCCGGTAGAGCCTGAATAACGTGACAATCGCATACCATTCCAATTGTTGTCCTTTAATTGCAAAAGAGCTGTCGCTTCTCATTTTGGAAGCCTACAAGCTTTATTACGAATCGCGCATAAAAAGCAACGTGCCGGATTGCCTGACCCTGGAAACCGGAACGTATAAACTAATCAGGATTATCAAGGCGAAAGTGTTACCGCTCAGCCGCTTTAAGCTGCTAGGGTTTGTGGCGGTTCGGGATGATTGCGTGTACCTGATCTTTCGGGGCACGGAATCGGTTTCGGAGTGGGTGGGTGACAGCCGTTTTACGCAGGTGAAATTTTTGGATGGATGGGGCAAGGTACACAAGGGCTTTCGAACGATCTATAAAAGCTGCGCGAAAGAACTTTTAGGTACGCTTTCCGAACTCGAAACGGACTATTCGCGTTTGTGTATTGCGGGACATAGCCTGGGCGGGGCTATATCCACCTTGGCTTGCGCGGATATTCTGGAGCACACGCAGTTTAAACAACCCTCTCACTATACCTTTGCCAGCCCGCGTGTGGGCAACTTGGAATTTGCGAAAAACTTCCAGGAAAGAGTACCAACCAGCTACCGATTCCTCAACACAGAAGATATCGTGATTACAGAGCCGAAAGCGGCCTTGCTTGGTAGCATGTGGCAGTATGCTCATGTTGGGCTTCCGTTGGCGTTTTCCCATCATGAGGGTTCGCTGGTGGATAACCACCGGGAGTCTTATATAAACTATCTTTAGCAACAAATGAAAGACCAAACGCGATGCTGATTTTTGATCCGAGAAAACACAAGCGGCAAAACACGTTGGACTTTAAGCCGCCCATGCCCAACCCACTGGTGCAGTTTGCTTTTCGGAATCTCTTGCCCTATATCTGCGAGAATGTTCTGAAAGGGCTGACGGTGGAAATGGATGAAGCCTCTCTGGAGAAACTCAGAAAAATCAAGGGACAGCGCTGCCTGATTTTGCCGAATCACCCGTCCGAGTGGGATCCGTGCGTGTTGTTTGATATCGCCAAGCGACTGAATGAAAACTTCTTTTTTGTAGCGGCCAGAGAGGTGTTTGATTACAGCTATGGTATGCGAGGCTGGTTTTTTCAACGCCTGGGTGTGTACTCGCTGGTGCGTGGCAGCAACGATCGGAAATCGCTTAAAACATCCATTGATGTGCTATCTCAAAATAAGGGTCGGCTGGTTATTTTTGTCGAAGGAGAAATTTCCAACCAGAATGAAACACTGTTGCCTTTGGAATCGGGCGTGATTCAACTGGCCTTTATGGCCTTGAATGAGCTGTATAAAGAAAATGGCAAAAAACTGGATGTCCTGCCGTCTCTGTATATCTGTCCGGTTGGATTGCGTTATGTGTATGAAGAGAAAGGCTTACAAAAGGCCGTTACAACATCTGTTTCAGAATTGGAAGAGGCAATTGGTTGTACGACTTCTGCCCAAGCGGGAACGCTCTATGAGCGAGTCAGATTGCTGGCCTCTGCGGTGCTGGCGGGTGCGTCGGCTCAATTGGGGTATCCATTAAATGCGGATGCAACGCTGGTGCAAAACGTGCGCGGCTTGTCCGATTTCATGTTGACCAAGCTGGAGCAGGTTATCAACATTCCGCCGCAGCCCAGCCTCAGTCACCTGGATCGCATTCGAACCATCCGCAATACAATGGATAAGATACTGGGCCAGCCTGCAGAAGAGGAACCGACGCTATATGCGAAGCGCTTATCCGAACACCAAAAAAATGTCCTGAAAAACTTCTATGAAGATCTGGATCGCGTGGTCAATTTTATTGCGATTTATGATGGCTATCTGCAACCGGATATGGATGAGGCGCGGTATGTGGAGTTGTTGCGGCGTTTGGAAAAAGAAGTGTTTGGCGAATTCCACCTGTTGCACCCCAGAAAAGCGTATGCGACCGTACAGGAGCCGATTGATCTCAATGCCTATTTTGAGCCGTTTCTGGCTGACAAGAAAGGCGTTGTCAACCAGTTGGCGATGGACGTGGAACAAAAAATTTATTCGGGTATCCAACAGACGATGAGTGATACTAAAGTTTCGGTTGGAGTATAGATCCGCTTTAAAAAATTTTTATTCCTTGCAAGTTGTTTGCTGCTTGCATTGTGAATCAACTTTGATTTATGATGCCTCCGTTATCAACCTGTCGGGGTGTCGGTAAAACCGGCTGAGAGCACTGTGGCACAGTGAAACCCGTTGAACCTGAACTGGATCATGCCAGCGGAGGGAACCAGATATGCCTTGTTTTTCCAAAAGCTTTTATCGACAACACCCTTAGCGCATTAGGGTGTTGTTTTTGCATGATTTTTGTTGAATCTGACTGAGAGGAGCAGCATGACTGTCACAGCCACCCCGGATGCCGACGTGCGGCACGTTACAACAGAACCCTTACCCAATTCCATCAAGCGATATGTGCAAGGACGCCTTTTTCCAGATCTTCGCGTGCCTTTTAGAGAAATCCGCCTGTCGCCGTCCAAATCGTTTCTGACGGGAGAGCAAGAAGAAAACCAACCGGTGCTCGTGTATGACACCTCAGGCCCTTATACCGATCCGGACACGGTGATTGATGTTAGCCGAGGTCTGACACCCATTCGTGAACACTGGATTGCTCGGCGAGACGATACGGAAATGGATGATACGGACAGATTGCAGCAAGCGGGTGCTGTGCAAGGCTTGTACCGCCAGCCTCGCCGTGCAAAAGCCGGTCGCAATGTTTCCCAGCTACACTATGCCCGGCAAGGCATTATCACGCCCGAAATGGAATA
>CAZXUP010000081.1:0-10259 GCA_964643815.1 uncultured Vampirovibrionales bacterium | reverse complement strand
TAATTATCCTTATAAAACCGCCGTATGGCGATAGGTTTCTGAAGGGGGCAGTATTGTTAAGAAACGTTGCATTTGAAGGGTTTTATTCGTGGGTAAAATGGCTCTCAACACGCAGGCTGAACATTCACGACGTCAGGCATGAGTTTGCGTTCCCGATGCCGAAAACTTGTTTTTGCGGACTCACACGTCTCTTCCCTACCGGCTCACCACTGGGTCACTTCGCCGGGTGTTTTGATGGTTTGAATGTTTTTTAAATCGCTGGCGTAATAGTTGCCCGGCTCAATCGTGCCTGCCGGGTCGTAACCCTTGCGCGCGTAATGGCCCGGTTGCTCCTCGGCGGAAAGTTCCAGGCGGGTGACTTGTCCCAGTCCCTTGTGCGCATAGCGGTCAAACACCAGCAGGCGCAATGGGCCACCGTACAGTGGGGGCAGGGCTTTCCCGGCGACACGCAAGCAAAACAGCGCCCGCTGGTTGTACAAATCTTTCAAGGGCAGGCATTCGGTTTGGCCTGCCAGATTGGTCTGAATGAGGTATTGGGCTTCTGGTTTCGGGGCCACCCGGTGCAGCAATTCCGAAATGACCAGGCCTTCCCATTGGGCGCGGAACGCCCAGCCGTCGGCAAACACCAGGCGGCGGTTCTGCTGAATGCGGGTAAACCCCATCAGTTCTTTAAACGAAAACGTTTGGGGGCGATCCACAAGGCCGTCGATGGTGAGTTGCCAGTGATCGGGATCAATGGTCTGGAAACCATCCAGGTAATTGGCGGGCCAATCGAGGAAAATCTTTTCGGACTGCCCGGAAGCCAAGGCAGCGGATTGGGACTGAAGACTGTGAAACATGGCGGCCATTGTAACATAATAGTAGCGTCGCCGGGGAAGTCGGCTTATGATAGAACGATACTCGCCTGTCTGATGCGACACCTTGAGTTTATTGTTCGGAAATATTGAACAAAATACTCGGTTTCTCTTCTTTAAATCACAGGCAATTAAAAATCAGGTTCAAAAATTAGGATGGTAAAGCGTCGTGATGCCCCTGCATGATTTTCAGAACGGATTGCTACAGTTAAGGCGATTGTTGGCATTGACGACGGTTGCTGCGATTTCAACCGCGCTGCTTACTGCAACGGTCGCCGCCGCTGCTGCCTTGGACCCCGGCACAATCCAGATCACGGCGGACAAGCAGTCTTACAACATCGACCGCAAGAAATACCTGCTCAGTGGGAAGGTGGCGGTCAACTACCAGGATATGCACATTACCGGCAACCGGGCCGAGGTGGAAATGAACGGCGAAGGCAAGCCGGATGTGGCGCACTTTTTTGACCGCCCGCAATTCAGGCGGGTAAAGCCTCAAATGGGTGAAGACCGGGTGGTGGGCGATATCATCAATGTGTACCTGGCAGAAGATCGCTATGGCGCGATGGGTAATGTGGAATCCCATATTGCGACCGTGGCCGCCGATCCGTTTATGATTCGTTCGGATGTGCAGGAATTTGACAACAAGAACAAGGTGGTTTCCGCCAGTGGCAATGTCCAGGTGAACTACCAAGGTTCGCAGGCATACAGCTCGTTGGCCAATGTGCGGATGAAAGAAGACGGGAAGGCGGACCGCGCTATTTTTTCGGGCAATGCCCGCATCAAAAAAGAAACCAGTGAAATTGCGGGCGACAAGATTACGGTGATGGTTGATTCCGGCAACCTGCTGGCCGAGCATAATGTTAAAACCCGTGTGGATCTGAAAGCCCAGCAGGCCAATGGTCCAGATAAGGTGACGATTACCTCAGACTATCAGCAGTACGACAAGGCCACCGATACGATGATTGCCAGCGGCAATGTGAAAATTGTTTATGGCGATTATCTGGCAACGGGTCCGAAGGCCACGTTCAAGCTGAAAGACCAGGATCTGGATCGCATTTTCTTAACCGGCCGTCCGACCATTATCGAGAGTGGCCGCACCATTACGGCCGACAAAATCACGATCACCACCAACCCCAAAAACTTCGATGCGGTGGGCAACGTGAAGGTGAACTTCAAATCCACGCAAAAACCGGCCGCCGCACCCAACCCTGCTCAAAGTGGAAAGCCTGCCCCGGCTGGCAAATCTCAACCTGCCAAGGCGTTGCCGGTGGACGATCCCTCCGACTACTAAATTCAGCATTTTTACTTGGTTTTTATCTGGAGTTATATCAGCGTTTTTTCGGAAACCCCCTCCCATGACATTGATTGTTGAACACCTGAGCAAGACCTATGGCGGACGTCCAGTGGTCAACGATATCTCCTTTGACATCAATCCGGGTGAAATTGTGGGTTTGCTGGGGCCGAACGGGGCAGGCAAAACGACCACGTTCTATTCGGTGGTTGGGATTATTCGGCCTGATAGTGGGAAGGTCCATCTCAACGGCAAACCAATTTCCCAGCTACCCATTCATGAACGGGCGCGGGCTGGCATCGGCTATCTGCCGCAGGAAACATCCGTGTTTCGTCGTCTGACGGTAGAAGAAAACCTGGCGTTGGTGCTGGAATTCCAGCCCATTTCCGAGAAAGAGCGCAAGCATCGTATTGATGTGCTGCTGAAAGAATTTGGAGTCGAAAAACTTCGCAAATCCCCGGCCATCAGCCTGTCTGGCGGCGAGCGCCGCCGGGTGGAGATTGCCCGCGCCATTGCGACCAACCCACAGTACCTGTTGCTGGATGAGCCGTTTACCGGCATCGATCCGATTGCGATCCAGGATATTCAAAAATTGATTACGCTGCTGAAAGAACGCGGCCTGGGCATCCTGCTGACGGACCACAACCCCCGGGCGACGCTTTCGGTGGTGGATCGGGCCAATATCATTCATGACGGCAAATTGATTTTTTCCGGAACCAACCAGGAGGTGGCCGCCGATTCGATGGTGCGCTCCACCTACCTGGGCGAAGACTTCAGCTTGTAGGAGCCAGCCTTGTGAGCAACATAAAACCCATGTCACTGCTGGATCGGTATTTGTGCACCCAGTTGTTATGGGTGGCGCTGTTTACCGTGGTGTTGTTCAGCATCATCTGGCTGGCGCCGGATAAGCTGTTTAAACTGACCCAGTACGTGTTTGCGGGAGACGCGACGGTGGGACAGGCTGTAATGATGTTTGTCTATCATCTGCCGGAAGTCTTGCAGCAGACGATTCCGATTGCGGTGTTGCTCGCCAGTATTTTCCTGTTTCAACGTCTCAGCCAAAGCTACGAGCTGATTGCGTTGCTGGCGAGCGGCATCAGTCCGAAGCGGATTTTAACCTCGATTTTGTGGGTGGGGTTGCTGTTTGGCGCCCTGCATGTGGTGGTGCAAGAGCAGATTCTTCCTCATACGGCTGAAAAACTGGAGCGCCTGTATACCAGTCTGGCGCTCAAAGATGTGCAGGACCGAAATTTTTTGTTTGTCGAGAAAAACCATCAAAACCAGCTCAGCAAGTTTTTCATGATTGGTCAGATTCAAAAGCCGCAACTGACCGACTTTGTGGTGCTGTACTATTCGGAAACCCCTCAGAAGAGCGTGCAGATTTCGCGGATTTTGCGTGCTAAAACCGGGCGATGGCTGCCGAAGGTCCGTCAGTGGCAATTGCTGAACGGTATTGAATACGTGCTGAATGATGAGGGCGTCTACAAGGATATTCGCCAGTTTGCCGAGCAACAGGTTCGTACCGACCGTTATGCCAAGGTGCTGCTGGATTATACGCGCCTGAACCCGATGGTAATGCCATGGTGGCAGTTGAAGCGACATACGGAGCTGTTGAGAGAGGGCGGACAGTTGCAGGATGTGCCGTTTTTTGAAGTGCGCCTCTGGCAAAAATGGGCCGGTCCGGCGGCAACCGCTGTGTTTGCCGTGCTCGGTGCGTTGCTCGGGATGGAACGAATCCGAACCAACCGCACGTATGGCTTGCTGTTTGGAGCCGTGATTATTTTTATCTATAGCATTCTGGTGCCGTTTTCCAACAATCTCAGTACGCTCGGCTTTTTTACGCCCTGGATGATTGCCTGGTTTCCGCTGTTTGTGACGATTCTGGTGGCGGCCGTGCTGCAATTCCTCCGGCCTCAGCAGGGGTAGCGCTTCCACTATCAGCCTGCTTCAAGATGAACTACAATGAAAACAGGGGCGCCCTGCGAAAGCAAATCGATACATGAGCAAGTGGGCGTGCGCTGATCATTGATGGCTGCTTTCAAGAATTATTACCAGGTGCTAGGACTCGACTCCTTTTCGGATGGGGATGCGGTCAAGTCGGCCTTTCGCAAGCTGGCCCGGCAGCATCACCCGGACCTGAACGGCAATAATCGCCAGGCCGAAGAGCGTTTCAAGGAGATTAACGAAGCCTACGAAGTGCTGAGCAATCCGGACAAGCGGGCGATGCATGATGCGACGCTTCAGGCCATGCAAGGCAATAAGGCCGGAAAATCCAATCAATCAGCCGATAAAGGCCAGTCTGCGCCGCCTACCAAGGCTAAAAACACGTCACCGGATACGGCAGCCAGAGAGCAGGCGGCTTCAAAAGAGTCGAAGGCCGGTAAACAGAATTCGACCCCCATTAACGAGTTGTTTGAAACCTTCCTGAAAAAAGGCTTTTCGGATGGTGGCAAACCGGATGAGGAAGACGGGATTTTCCGCAAGCAGCGCGATCCCAAGGAAAAGCCGAGACGCGGGGAGGATGTGGTGGTGAAGGCGGCGATTACCCCTTCAGAGGCGTCTGATGGTGTTGTGAAAACCGTGAATGTGCAACACAACGAAGTTTGTCGGCGTTGCTCCGGCACGGGCAAGGTGAGCGGTACGGTTTGCAATGCCTGCAACGGGGACAAAATCACGATTCGGCTGAAAAAAATTGATGTCCGCATTCCGGCAGGCGTCAAAAACGGTTCTCGCGTGCGGGTGGCCAAAGAAGGTGGCCGGGGTGCGGGCGGTTTGGAGAACGGCGATCTGTTTTTGCAGATAGAGATTGCGTATGATCCGTCGTTGCGGGTGGAAGGGTTGGATGTGTACGGTGAAACGGCGATTTCCCTGACGGATGCCGTGTTGGGCAGCGAAATTGAGGTGCCGACGCTGAACGGTCCGGTCAAGATGACGGTTCCGCCGGGAACACAGAGCGGGAAGGTCTTTCGTTTAAAGGAACAAGGTGTGCAAAATGGTGCGGCCAAAGGCGATCACTTTGTCACCGTGCTGTTGGTGACGCCGGAGAGCCTCTCGGCACGCGAAAAAGAGTTGTATCAGGAATTAGCCCGCCTGCGTCCGGAGAAACCCCACAAGAAATCGCGATAGGCTTTTTAAGCGTCTGTCAGCCCTTTGGCGATTTTTTGCAGTTGCCTGGCCAGCTCCTGGGTCATTTCCCGGGTTTTTTCGACCAGTAACTGGTAGTTAAAATTGTAGGTGGGAATGGTGCGTGTCAGGGTGGGTTCTGGGGACGAGCCGCCATCCTGGCCGCTGTCTTTACGAATCAGGGCAATCTGAACCTGATCATCGTCCGGTCTGTGTCCGGACCCATTTGCCGTGTTGGCCTGTTTCGGAAGCAGTGTGACCTTGATGTCGTAGCCAAGCGCATCCAGCGCCCCAATGGCCGGTTCGTGGACTTGCCGGAAACGGCTGACGGCTTCGCGCCCCACGTCTTTGCGGAATTCCGGGCTGCTGGTGAGTACGCCAAACTGGGGCTGCTGGCCGAACCGGGCGGGAGTGGAGCGCATTTTCTGAATCCTCACTTGATGATAAGGGCATGACTGGTGCCGAAAACCATGCCAATGTAGCGCAGTCATGCTCTGGCGTAAAGTTTGAGCGGATTCAACCGGGTGTGTACACCGTTTGGATGATGAACGGACCGCGGGAAAATTCCATAATATGGATGAACGTGGTGATGTGTGGAGTCAGGTCCGTGACGCGGATTTTGCAAAGTCGTGGATTGCCGGTGCTGGGCGCGCTGTTGTTGGGCGTTGCTGCACTTTGGTGTTGCATGCCGCATGCGGCGGCGCAAGTGGGTTTGCCGACACTGGATATTAAAGTGGGTTCTGCCGCCAGCCCGCAGGACGTCAGCAAGGGGCTCCAGATTCTGGTTCTGTTGACGGTCTTGACGCTGGCTCCGGCGATTTTGGTGATGGGGACCGCGTTCACCCGGATTGTGATTGTACTCTCCCTGGTTCGCCAAGCGATTGGGACACCCCAGTTGCCGCCCGGCCAGGTTATTATCGGCTTATCTCTCATTCTCACGTTCTTTGTGATGTCCCCCACGTTTAACCAGATGAATACGCAGGCGTTGCAGCCTTACACCCAGGGGAAAATCACCCAGGAAGAAGCGCTCACCAAGGCCATGGCGCCGTTGCGGACATTTATGTTCAAGCAGACCGCGCCCAAGGATTTGGAATTGTTTATGAGTCTGGCCAAGCTCAAGAAGCCGAAAAACAGGGGCGATGTACCCACCCATGTGCTGCTTCCGGCCTTTACCATCAGTGAATTGAAAACCGCGTTTCAGCTTGGGTTCATTATTTTTCTGCCGTTCTTGATTATTGATGTGGTGGTGTCCAGCGTGCTGGTGTCGATGGGGATGTTGTTCCTGCCGCCGACGACGATTTCGCTGCCGTTCAAACTGGTGTTGTTTGTGCTGGTGGACGGCTGGCATCTGATTACACAATCACTGGTTTCCGGATTCGGATAGAGGGCATGAATGATGACCGAAACGGTGTTTATCGATCTGTTGCAGGGAGCCGTCTGGCTCATCATTCTGCTGTCGGCGCCGCTGTTGGTGGTTAATCTGGTGGTCGGTCTGGCCATCTCCATTTTTCAGGCCGTCACGCAAATTCAAGAGGCCACGCTCACGTTTGTGCCTAAAATTCTGGCGTCGTTTCTGGTGCTGGTATTGGCCGGGCCATGGATGACGCAACTGGTGGTGGACTATTCCCACCAGGTGTTTCAGCAACTGCAAACCGTGGCGCAAGCCAAGAGGAAATAACCCGAAAGAAATAACAAAGGAGAAACATTCGTTTGGATTTAAGCCTGCTCACGATGAATACGGTGATTGCCTTTTTGCTGGTGATGTTTCGCATTGCCGGCATGTTGGTGAGTGCGCCGTTGTTCAGCATGCGCAGCATTCCGCCGCAGGCAAAAATCGGTTTGGCGTTTACGATTGCGCTCATTTTGTTTCCGCTGCATTCGGCCAATCTGGTGGTGCCCAAAGATCTCATCCAGTTTTCGGTGATGGCGATTCAGGAAACGATGATTGGCCTGTTGCTAGGGTTTGTGGCGAGCCTGGTGTTTACGGCGGTGCAGATGGCGGGTGAATATATTAGCGTGCAAATGGGGCTATCGATCGCCAGCGTCCTCGATCCGGTCACGCAAACGCAAACGCCGGTGTTGGGGCAATTCTTTTTCTATCTGGCGGCCATGCTGTTTTTAAGCCTCAATGTTCATCACGGTTTAATCATGGGTGTTGACCGCAGTTTCGACTGGATTCCGCTGGGCCATGCCATTGGCGAAGGCAAGCTGACGGCGGGCATCATGGCGGAACGCATGATCAAGCTGACCAGCGATATGTTTGTGATGTCGTTGATGATTGGTGTGCCGGTGATGGGCGTGCTGTTGCTGACGGAAGTGTCGTTGGGTCTGGTCGCCAAGGTCATGCCGCAGATGAATGTCTTTATGGTGGCCTTGCCGCTCAAAGTGGCGTTGGGCTTGTTGCTGATCTTGATGAGCATACCCTATCTGGGCGGCATGCTGGGAGAACACTACTCGCACTTAATGCAGGTCATGCTGGGCCTGTACAAGGCGTGAAGGGGGTAATGTCGTATGGCGCATGATTCCGGCACACGGACAGAAAAGCCAACACCCAAGCGGATAGATGATGCCCGAAAAAAAGGGCAGGTGGCCAAAAGCGCCGATTTTAACAGTGCGATTGTAATGATTGCCGCGATGGGATCGATGGCCTTTGTTGGACCGTATACGGTGACAACGCTGTACAGCATGATGCAGTACACGTTTGGAAAATTATTGCGCAGTCCGCAGGTATTGCACCCTTGGACAGACACGACCTTTCAGGAAATTTTCACGGGTTCCTTGCAATCCATGGTGTGGCTGATGCTGCCGATGTTGCTGACGGTGATGGTGCTGGGCGCGTTTTCGAATTTAGTTCAGGTCAAGCCGTTGTTTGCCATTCAAGCGATTCATCCCAAGCTGGATAAAATTAATCCGCTCAATGGCTTTAAGCGGCTTTTTTCGTTGCGCTCTGTTGTTGAAGTGGTGAAAGCCATCCTGAAAATGGGGATTATCGGAGCCAGCGGGTTTTCGATCATCCATAACCATATGGGCGAATTGATGCAGTTGGGCGCCATGGATGTGGCTGTTGCCTGGGGAGCGCTGACCGGCATTCTGGGTGAAATTGCGCTGTGGTGCTGCGTGTTCTTTTTCATTGCCGGTTTGATCGATTGGCGCTATCAGGCATGGGAGCTTGAAAAACAACTGCGCATGAGCAAGCAGGATATTAAAGACGAGCGCAAGAACCAGGATGGGGATCCGATGATCAAAAACCGGATTCGCCAGATGGGGATGAAGCTGGCGAAGACGCGTCAGTTGGCGGCGGTGCCGACAGCCGATGCGATTATTACCAACCCAACCCACTACGCGATTGCGATTAAATACGATCCCGATATTGCACCCGCCCCGGTGGTGGTCGCCAAAGGAAAAGATTTGTTTGCGCAGAAAATTAAAGAAGTGGCCAAAGAGGCTGGTGTGCCGATGATTGAAAACAAGCCCCTGGCCCGCGCGTTGTATCCGGTGGTGGAAGTCGACGCAATGATTCCGCCCGATCTGTTTGTCGCGGTGGCCGAAGTGTTGGCATACGTGTTTGCCAAAAACAAGGGACGCCGTCTGGCGGCGCAAAAACGGCAGGCGGATTATCAGGCTAAAATGACAGCCAAGGGTGCGGCCAAGGGAGGCGCTAGCTAATGGCAGACATCAACCAGACGTTGGGTAAACTAAGCTGGCGTCAATTGCTGAAGCACAACGATATACTGCTGGCCGTCGGCATTGTGCTGGTGGTCACCATGCTACTGATCCCGCTGCCACCCATGCTGCTGGATATTTTGATTACGTTGAACATTGCGCTGTCGGTTACCATTTTGCTGGTCACGTTGTACACGCGAGAAGCGCTTCAGTATTCCACGTTCCCCACCATTTTGCTGTTTTCAACATTATTCCGATTGGGTCTGAACGTCAGCGCCACCCGGCTGATTCTGCTGTACGGCGAAGCCGGGCAGGTGGTGCATGCCTTCGGAAACTTTGTTATTGGCGGCAATTATGTGGTGGGTATGCTGATTTTTATCATCCTCATCATCATCAACTTTATTGTCATCACCAACGGTGCGGGCCGTGTTTCGGAAGTGGCTGCCCGTTTTACCCTGGATGCGATGCCCGGTAAACAGATTGCCATCGATGCCGATTTGAACGCGGGGATGATTGACGAACGAGAGGCCAAGCGCCGCCGTCAGGCCATTCAGCGCGAAGCCGATTTCCACGGAACCATGGATGGCGCCAGCAAGTTTGTCAAAGGCGATGCGATCGCGGCGATTATCATTACGGTCATCAACATCGTGGGCGGTTTGATTATTGGTGTGATGCAGATGGGGATGCCGTTGGATCAGGCGGCGGCCACGTTCACCACGTTATCCGTCGGTGAAGGCCTGGTGTCGCAATTACCCGCGCTGATTATTTCGGTGGCAACCGGTATTTTGGTCACGCGTGTCAGCGATACCGAGCAATCGTTGAGCGATGAGATCGGTTTGCAGATGTTTCAGAATCCGAAGATTCTCGCGATTGTCGGGAGCTTGATGCTGGTGATGGGGGTGGTCCCGGGCCTGGGCAATCCGGCGTTTCTGGCAATTGGCGCATTATCGATGTGGGGCAGTTTTATGGTTTCCAAAGGGGCAAAAGAACAACAAGAAAACAAAGTGATTGAAGAAAATAAATCACGCGCCCTGGAAAAAAAGAAAACCACAACCGAAAACGTGCTGGATTTGCTGCAAGTGGAAACGCTGGAATTGGAAGTGGGCTATCGGTTGGTGCCCTTGATTGAAAGCGAGAACGGTGGCGACTTGCTGGAGCGGATTGCGCAAATCCGTCGTCAGGTGGCGATGGAATTGGGCTTTGTGTTGCCTTCGGTGCGCGTCAAAGACAACCTGCAACTGCCGCCCAACCAGTACAATATCAAGCTGCGCGGGGTGACGATTGAGAGTGGCGATGTGATGTCCGAATTGTGGTTGGCGATGAGCACC
>CAZXUP010000080.1:0-10274 GCA_964643815.1 uncultured Vampirovibrionales bacterium | reverse complement strand
CCTCGTCCGCCATCGTCGTCGGCAAAAAGGGCCGCAACCTCAAAGCCAGCGAAGCGGATGCTTATGTTTTCGGCTACACCATCATGAACGATTTTTCCGCGCGGGATATTCAACGCGATGAGATGATGTGTCGCCTGGGACCCGCCAAGGGAAAAGACTTTGCGACAGCGGTGGGTCCGTGGCTGGTGACGCCGGATGAAATCAAAGACGTGCGTAACCTGCGCATGACAGCGAAGATCAACGGAGAGCTATGGTCGGATGGCAACGCGGGGACGTCGCATTGGACCTTTGAGCAGATGATCGCGCATGTCTCGATGGGCGAGACGATCTATCCGGGCGATATTCTGGGTTCTGGCACAGTGGGTTTTGGTTGCGGCCTGGAACTCGATCGCTGGTTGCAGCCGAATGATGTGGTGGAGCTGGAAATCGAAGGACTGGGCCTGCTGCGTAACCAAGTGGTTCGAGCGCTGCAATGACAGACGATATAGTGAAATAAAAGGAAATGAGTCAATATGAACCCTATCTCTTCTCCACGTTTCTCAGGAAAAACACAATACCAAAATATGGGTCCGGATACACCCGGTAGGATTTACACGGCGATAATGCAAGTTACTTTTCGGTATGGCGTCTTTGCATACGGAAATTTAGAAAATGATGACAAGACTTGGAGCATTCAAACGAAGGGCCCTCAGGAAGCAGAGGTAGAGGCGGATGCCTGGTTGGGTCAAGAACTGAGCGACTTGTATCAAGAAGATACTTCAACGTCTGTTCAGAAGCCTGTACCGCTCGCGTTGCCAACTCCAAGGTTGACGTTGATTGAACGCATCAGGAATCTGTTTGCCAGGCTGTTTGTCTGGCGTTAAGCGAAAGGGTCCTCTTTTTGATATGCTGTTATCATCAGGAGGTTAGAGGGGCATGTTTCCGCTTAATAAAGGAATAACTACCAACCAGGCGCATGTGGCCTTGCCGGAAGGCACCTTTGAGGAAGAACACGGGCGTGATGGTTTTTATGGCCCGGTGTCGCACCTGTATCGCACGCATGCGCCCACCGCTTGGACCCGCATTGAAGGCCCGCTGAAACCGCGCGCCTTTGATTGCAACAAAGCCTCTGGTGCGCTCAATAGTATGAATCGCGTGCCGCTGCTTTATAACGACGATGTGGTGATGCATTACGCCCGTCCCAGCGCGCCCATGAGTTTTTACTTCCGCAACGCGGATGGCGACGAAGTTTACTTTATCCACAAGGGCAACGGCATCATCGAAACCGACTTTGGCCCGCTCTATTTTGAGCCGGGTGATTATCTCGTCATTCCGCGCGGCACCACCTATCGCCTGCTTCCAGAAACCCATGAGAATGCGTTTTTGGTCATCGAATCCTTTAGCCGAATCCGTCAACCCGAGCGCGGCTTGTTAGGGCAGCATGCCTTGTACGATCCGGCGGTGATTAAAACGCCCAGTCCGCAGCCCATTGAAGAAGAGGGCGTGGAGTGGGAAGTGCGGGTGAAAAGGCTGAACGAGATTACGTCTATTTTTTATCCCGTTAACCCGATGGATGTGGTGGGCTGGAAAGGCGATCTCACTGTTTGGCAACTCAACATCCGCGACTTCCGCCCTGTCATGTCGCATCGCGCGCACTTGGCGCCCAGCGTGCATAGCACGTTTGAAGGGGATGGGTTTGTCGTGTGCTCCTTTGTGCCGCGTCCGCTGGAGGAAGACCCGGATGCCGTGCGCGTGCCGTTTTATCATCGAAACATCGACTACGATGAAGTCATTTTTTATCACGCCGGAAACTTCTTCAGCCGCCATGGCATTGATACCGGCATGATTACCTTTCACCCGCAAGGTATTCACCATGGGCCACACCCGCAAGCGGTGGAAGCCAGCACGCAAAAGGAACGCACGGATGAGGTGGCGGTGATGCTGGACGCCAACAAGCCACTGCGGATGACGCCCGAAGCGCAGGCCTCCGAGTGGAAGGACTATTACATGTCCTGGCAAGTCAAAAGCGGGACAAAATAATATGAACGGCTTTATTACCATCGATCCGGAAAAAATCTCGCAGCAGGATAATTACAAGCTGCTGATCGGCAGCGTGCTGCCCCGACCCATCGCGTTTGTGTCCACGCAATCCAAAGACGGCAAAATCAATTTGGCCCCATTCAGCTTTTTCAATGCGGTCTGCTCCAAGCCGCCTACTATTTTGTTCTGTCCCGCCATTCGCGGCTCGGACGGACACAAGAAAGACACCCTGCTGAATATCGAGGAGACGGGCGAGTTTGTCGTCAATATCGTGAGTGAAGACATTGCGGTACCGATGAACCAGACGGCGGCTGAATATCCGCGCGGTGTGGATGAGTTCAAGGAGTCTGGTCTGACAGCGGCGCCGTCTGTTGTTATCAAGCCGCCGCGTGTGTTGGAATCGCCGCTGAGCATGGAATGTAAGCTGCAACAGATTATCACCGTGGGAGACGGCGGGCTTGGCAGCGGTTGTGTGGTGTTAGGGACGGTGGTGCAGTTTCATATCCGCGAAGATTTATATAGCAATGGCCGTATCGATACGGCTGGCTTGAAGCCGGTGGCCCGCTTGGCGGGTGCCGCGTATTGCCCCGTTCGGGACGTGTTTGAACTGCCTCGTCCAACCATCCCAACCGAGGGCTGATTGCGCGGTTTTAACCGACGTTGGCGGGTTCTTCCTGCGAATCGGATTCGTCCGGTAATGCTGTCGCTTCCGGCTGGTTTTTGCGCAGGTAGATGCCCTTGTGGTTGGCGGTTGTTGCCAGCATCACGCCCAAAAACGTGATGAACGTTGCAAGGGCCATTTGCATGTTAAAAGGCTCATTGAGCAGGTAATAGCCTGTGACGGCTGAAATCAGGGGCTGGATAAACACATAAGCCGCCACGATGGAAGGGGTGACGCGCCGTAAGGCGTAGTTGTTCAATGTGTACGTGCCGATGCTGGCAAACAGGACGACATAGGCGATGAGCGCCCAACTTAGCCAATCCATTTGAGTCAGAAACCCGAAGCCGATTTTGCCTGCGGTCACAACGCTTTCAAAAGTAAAGACCCCCAAATACAGGGCCGCCGATACGATATAGCAATACGCCATAAACGAGAACGAGTTATACTTCTCCAGCATCTTCTGGCTGCCCAGCAAAAACCACGAAAACGCTGCCGCATTCAGCAGGACGATGAAATCACCCCACAGGTAGTTTTCCGGCAGTGGGGCATCGGGGCTTTTTGAGAAGAAGAACAGGACGCTGACGCCCGCAAAGCCCGTGATAATGCCTAATACCTTCTGGATATGATACGTTTCCCGTCCTGCCAGAATGCTGAATAACAGCGTGAGGATGGGAATCGTCGCCATGATTAGCGCTGAGTGAAACGCCGTGGTGTTATGCAGCCCCCAAACCACCAGGATTTGAACCAGGAAAACCCCCAGCAAGCCCAGACGGATGACCTTCAGCAGATCGCTGCCGGTTGGCAACGGTGTGCGGATAAAAATGCGCTCAATCAGCAAGACGATCAGCGCGGTCAGCACAAAGCGAAGCAGAATAATCTCGCCGGGCATATATGTTTGCAGCAGCCATTTAACGGCTACATAGAAAAAGCCGTAAATTAAACTGACACTGAGCAACGCCGTATGGACACGGACCGCTTGTCGGCACATCGGTGGTTTCGGGCCTCAAACCGCACTTTCCAATCTGCACTGATTGTAACACGGCAAACAGCCCGAAAACGGGCCGAGACGCAAGATACTGCTCATAGCCGAGTCAGCGGACGTCAAAATATCGTGCTTGCGGATGATGGACAATCAATGCTGAGGTGGATTGCTCCGGCTCCAGCATGAATTCTTCCGTCAGGAGGAGGCCAATGCGCTCGGGTTGCAGGATTTCAAAAATCTGGCGCTGATCTTCCAGGTTGGGGCAGGCAGGATAGCCGGGGCTATAGCGAGAACCTTGATAGCCCTGGGCAAACAGCTTTTTAAGTTCCGTTGCGTCTTGCCCGGCAATGCCCCATTCCTCGCGCACCCGCTTGTGCCAGGCTTCGGCCAGGGCTTCGGCCATTTCCACGCTAAAGCCATGAAAGTATAAATAATCGCTGTAATTATCGGACTCAAACAATGCCTGCGAATAGCGGCTGGCTTCTTCACCCACGGTCACAATCTGCATGCCCAGCACATCCACCCGATCCGAATGGACGCTCGCAAAATAATCGGCCAGACACAAGCCTTTTTGGCCTCCACGCGGAAAATCAAACTGTTGCCACACTACTTTCTCGCCCCGTTGCCAAGCTTCCGGCTCGTAAACCAGCAACGAATTTTTCTCGGATTGCACCGGGTAAAAACCGTAGATGACCTTGGGTAAAAGTTGTTTTTTCTCGATGGCGTCGCGCTTCAATTTCTCAAGCACCGGGAGGATATTGGCTTCAACAAACGCTTCGTGTTCCGTTGCGCTCCGGGCGCCGCGTTTTACTTGCCATTGCCCGGCAATTAGGGCTTGCGGATTGAGATAGGGATAGATTGTATTCAGATCGATGTCTGTGATAACCCGGCTGCCCCAGAACGGTGGCTGCGGAATCGGGATATTTTCATCGACTTCCGGCGAGCGCTGGAAATACCCCGGATCGTTGGGCGGCAAACCGCTGGAACTCCGGCTAATTTCGCCAACGGCTTGATAAACCGGTTCCGCGTCGGGTGTGACCAGCACCTTGGATAATTCGGCAGGGGCTGACAACACGGCTTTGCCATTGCCCGAACCATTGACGCTTGCGCCGCTCATGATGCTTTCCATGGCGTACAGTCCGGCAAAGGCGTCTTTGGCGTAAAAGACCTTGCCTGCGTACTCGTTTTGGCAATCGGCCTCTACAAACCGCTGGGTCAGTGCAGCGCCGCCTAAAATAACCGGCACGTTCAACCCGCGCTCCTGCATAATTTCCAGGTTTTCTTTCATGATGGCGGTTGATTTCACCAACAGGCCGCTCATGCCGATGGCGTCCGCTGTGTATTCTGTGGTGGCGTCTAAAATGGTTTGAAGCGGTTGCTTGATGCCCAGGTTGATGACCTTATAACCGTTGTTGGTCAAAATAATATCGACCAGGTTTTTTCCGATGTCATGCACATCGCCCTTTACGGTGGCCAGCACAATGGTGCCCTTGCTATGGCCGCCGTCCACTTTTTCCATGTAGGGTTCCAACATGGCGACGGCGGTTTTCATCACTTCCGCCGATTGCAAGACAAACGGCAATTGCATTTCGCCCTTGCCAAACAGTTCACCCACGGTTTTCATGCCGTCCAGCAAAATATTGTTGATGATTTCCAGTGCCGAATATTTTTTGAGCGCTCCGTCTGGGCCTGTTAAATCTGCATCCAGGCCGGTTTTCTCACCGTTAACAATGCGATATTTCAAGCGCTCTTCAATGTCTGTCGGCAGTTCTTTTTTCTTTTTCTCGACCGAGCTGGCTTCGTTGGCTTCGTAGTACGCCAGCATTTCCATCAGCGGATCGTAGGTGCATTCGCCGCTCTCATCAAATTTTCGTTCGTCAAAAATGAGCTGACGGCACAGTTCCCGCTCTTTGTCGCTGATGCGATGCAGCGGCAGAATATGGGCGCTGTTGATAATCGCCATGTTCAATCCGGCTTCGATGGCGTAATGGAGGAAGACGCTGTTTAAAATATGTCGCGCCGCCGGTTTTAAGCCAAAGCTGATGTTGCTGATGCCCAGCACAAAACCCACTTCGGGAAACTTTTGCTTGATAAGCCGGATCGCCTCGATGGTTTCCACGCCCGCCCGGCGAAACTCTTCATCACCGCTGCCCAGCGTAAAGGTTAGTGTGTCAAACACCAAGTCGCACGGTTGAATGCCGTACTTGTTGACCGATAAATCATAAATGCGCTCGGCAATTTTGAATTTATGCTCGGCGGTCTTGGCCATGCCCTCTTCATCAATCGTCAAGGCCACCACGGCGGCGCCAAATTCCTTGCAGAGCGGCAAGACCACTTCCAACCGTTCTTCCCCGTCTTCCAGGTTGATGGAGTTGACGATGGATTTTCCCGCAATCAGCTTCAACGCCACTTCAATGACCGGCGCTTCGGTCGAGTCAATCATCAGCGGAACGTCCAACTGCGCGTTAAAGCGCGTGACGGTTTCCGTCATGTCTTTGATTTCATTGCGCCCGACATACGCCGTACAGACATCCAGCAGGTGTGCGCCCTGGTCAATCTGTCCGCGCCCGATATCAACCAGCGCGTCGTAATTGTCTTCGGCTAACAGGTCGCGAAACTTTTTGCTGCCATTTGAGTTGGTGCGTTCACCCACCAGCACCGGCGGCGGATCAATCTGCATGGCGGCAGAAGAATACAGGCTGGCCAGCGACGGCTCCCAACTGATATTGCGGTTGCCCGGCGATAAATTGCCGACAACATTGTGTACGGCTTTAATGTGCTTGGGTGTGGTGCCGCAACAGCCACCGATGATATGTACGCCCAAATCCTTCACAAAATGCTGCAGATGATTCGCCAATTCCTCCGGCGTGAGGTGATAATGCGCTTTGCCGCCCACGTTTTCCGGGATGCCCGCGTTGGGCAGACACGAAATATAAAACGGGGAATGATGCGACAGGTGGCGGATGTGGCTGGCCATTTCCTGCGGGCCGGTGGCGCAGTTCATGCCCAATACGTCAATATCGTAAGGCTGCAAGGCGGTTACTACCGATGCGATATCCATCCCCACCAGCATCGTGCCGGTGGTTTCGATGGTGACCTGCACCATGGTGGGCACATAGCGGTTGAGCTTGCGGCGAACCGCATGCACGGCGGCAATGGCGGCCTTGGTTTGCAGCAAGTCCTGGCAGGTTTCAATCAGCAGCATATCCGCGCCGCCATCCACCAGGCCTTGTACCTGGGTGAGGTAAGAATCTTTCAGCTCGTCATAACCGATATGCCCCAGTGTCGGCAGCTTGGTGGTGGGGCCGATAGAACCCGCCACGTACCGGGGCCGGTCTTTGGAGTAGTCTTGCGCGACTTCTTTGGCCAATTGGGCGGCCCGAAGGCTTAAGTCGTAAGCGGCTTCGGGGATGTCATATTCGGCCAGTACAATACTGGCGGAGCCAAAGCTGTTGGTTTCCACCACGTCCGCTCCGGCCTCAAAATAAGCCGCATGAATTTCCTTGACGACCTGTGGACGGGTCTTGACCAGAATTTCGTTGCAGCCTTCCAGGCCCTCAAAATCATCTTCGGTCAGCGTGTAGGTTTGCAGCATGCTGCCCATGCCGCCGTCAAAAAGCAGCACCTTCTCCTGGCACTGGCGGAAGAATGAATGTTTTAAAGCCTCTGACTGTGAGTTTGCCATGGATATTCTGACGTTGAGGTGTCACTTGTGTGTTGGTATTATGATATACCTGCCAGCCGGGGTCAAACATGACGGGCGTGGATGCGTCGCTATGTAAAATTTGGCCCGGAAACCCCGAAGCCTGTACCAGGGCCTGAAAACGGAATTCCCCCCATGCAGTCACAGTCAAAAACCAAGCTAATCCTCATGTTTGCGCCGCTGGTGCTGTTTTTTATCGGTTTTGCTGCGTTGGTGGGTGATATGAAGCATCCGGTCACCACCCGCGATCAGTGTACGGTGAGCGCCACCGGGCCGGATGTGTCGGCCTATCAATCGCAGGGGCGCTATATTTACCGGCACACCGAAAACCCCGCGCATGATGTCAGCCTGCGTTGCAATCGCTTCGGAACGCTGTTGCTGAACGATCGCCAGTTGTTTATGTCGTCCATCAAGCGAGGGCAGGCGGCCAGTGTTGCGCTGAGACAGTATCGTATTCTGCCCGAACGCTGGGCGGTCAGCATTCATACCGGCCCAGAACCTAAAAAACAGCCAGTACAATAATGGCAATTTTTGCTGTTCAGGGCCTTTTATGGTTTCATGGAAGGGCTTGTTCTTCCGATGAAGGAGGTTGCCGGTGTCTGCCCTGTACCCTGTTGATTTATCGAGAAACGTTCGTCCGGAAGGTTTTTCAACCTTCCAACAGATGGCGTTTGCACCGCGTAAGGTTAATGTTCGGGAGCACATGAGCCAACAACAACCCTCCAAAGTCGTCATTCGCCCAACTGCTGCATATAACGCGTCTGTCCAGTTGATGTATTCGCAAATCAAGGGGATCCAGTGGGGGGCGTTTTAGGTCTTCTGCTTGGTTCAGCTCTTGCTGGGCTCATTGTTGCTGTCAGAAAAACCAAGTTTGCCCCGACAATGCTTCGTTACGGTATCCCAGGCGGAACTATTGGCTCTGGAGTTGGGCTTTGGGTTGCAAACATTCAGCATTTGCGTTCCTTTCGGGTAACTCGCTGAATCGGTATTTTGCAAACCAGCCAATTGCTCTTGAATTAATGGCCCGGGGTTTTGAATTGCAGATTGAGTTGGCCGTCCAGCAGGGTAATTTCATTTTCTTTAAAAGGCTCTGTGCGTAACGACAGGCCGATGGCTTCCAGCCAGTCCTGGCCGAGCACGTCTGTATGATCGTGCAAGTTCATGTATAGCATCACATTGCTTCGGGCGGGCAAGCCTTTGGTTACCCGGTAGTACAGCGGATGCCGGGCCAGGCTCTTCTGCTGTCCCTTGGCCACGCGCGTGGTTTCCAGGTAGTCCTTGGGTGAGGCCATGACAATCGAACCATTCACCGTGCCGTAGCTGAGTTCCTTGACATGCGGGGTTGGGGCCAATGGTCCCATCAACAGGGTTTTGACGGAAAGATCGCCGACCTGCTCAGGCTTCATCCGAACGGGAAACATATTGGTGGACAACAACGCCGATATCTGATCCAGCGACTTGTCTTTTTGCTCGTTTTTATCCAGCATCAAAATCAACGATGAGGGGCTGCTTCCGCGTGTTGCCATCACGGTGCGATGCTCGAACAGGCCGATGAGATCGCGGCGCAGTTCCAGGTGAAACCCACTGAGGTAAAAATCGGCAAATTTCAGCATGCTGGTGGTTTCGATCGGCATCATCGAACTGCGGTACAAATCAAACAACTTGTCGGTTCCGGCCACGGCTATCATCAGGCCGGTATCAACCGGCAGTTGGCGGGCCTGGTTGAATGGTTCGGTCATTTCCGACAGCGCTTGCACTTGCTGGCGCGCATCTTTATTGGGGAAGCTTCTCAGCAGCACCGGCGTGAGAAATCGAAGGGTCGCCAGGTTCCCTTGCTTCAACTGAACCGAACCCACCGTCAGTGGCGCCAGCGGGCTGAAGGCGTTCAGTTGATCGCCGATGGTTTTGCCCATGCCTTCTGCTTGCATGGCCCAGGTGCGGGGAGCATAAATAGTATTGTTGAGAATAAAGGTGCCTTGGCGCACGGGCGGCAATTTGGCAAGATACGTTTTATGGGCCGGGGATTCAAAGACGTGGGTTCGTTTTTTGTCGTAATGCGCTAACGTGGCGCGCATGGCGTCCGGTGTGTTGGCCACCAGCAATTGCTGGTTCAAAATGGTCAGAGCCGTGCCGCTGTTATCGTCTACCCAGTAACCGTACTTTTGCAGTGTCTCCAGTTTGAAGTCGCTGGTTTTCAGGTCAAACTGCCGCACCAGTTCCGTTAGCTTCATGGGTTTTTGCAGCGGAAGCACCACCAGCAGATGGTTGGGTTCGTTGGCATCCAGTACGGGATACTTGGGGTTGGGCCAGGCGCCCAGGCTAAAGTAGGGCTGAAACGTGGTGCTGAAGTTTTTCAGAAACGCTTTGCGGAATCGGCTGAGCTGGACGTTTTGCACGGCTTCCAGTTGGGTTTGCCGGATGCTTTCCTCGGTTTGCGCTTGTTCTGCCTGGGCGATTGCTTCCGGGTTGACCTCAGCAGTTGCAGTGTTTTTTGGATCTTTGTTGGGTGTTGTTGTGACGGCTGGTTTCGTCGTTTTGGTTTGAGGCGTTTTGAGCGTGGTAGTGTTCTTTGGTTGAGGCTTGAATTTCTTCAAAGCATCAGGGAGTTCTGTTGTGGTGTCAATGACGGTGGGTGGTAAAGCGGGTGGAAACGCGAGGACCAACTGATGTTCCGATTCTTTGACCTCGGCCTCGGCCTCTTTGGTGAGATGCGCGGTAAATTTTTGCAGCAACGCTTCTCCGGGCGCCAGCTCTAGATAAAATCCGGTATCCTCCGGGTAATAGCGGTATAATTCGCCCGGCACACCCAGCCACCCGGACAGGGCAAAATAGGTCAACCCCGAGGCGCCCAGCGCGGTGACCGCCGTTAATGCAAATAACGCTTTTTTCATGTTCCGCATGGCCGGTCC
>CAZXUP010000079.1:5858-10347 GCA_964643815.1 uncultured Vampirovibrionales bacterium | reverse complement strand
GCTGGATGTCTGGGCCTGCCACGGGATGGCGGGGACCTGGGGCGCCATTGCCACCGGCATTTTTGCCGAAAAAGCCGTTAACCCGGCTGGGGCGGATGGCCTGCTTCAGGGCAATGTGGAATTGTTCTGGGTGCAGATTTTCTCGGTGATGGTGGCTTGGGTGTTTGCCTTTGTGATGACTTACGCCATTGCCTGGGGTATCGATCGCTGGCGCGGCTTGAGTGTGGGCCTGCCCGAGGAAGAAGTGGGCCTGGATATTTCGCAGCATGGCGAAGAAGTGTATGCGGGCTTGTAGAGGCGCTGTGAGAAGAGAACTCCGTAAGAAAAGGACATGCGAATGAAGCGGATTGAAGCAGTCATCAAGGAAGAAAACCTGGACGCGGTGAAAGAGGCCTTGGATGCCGCCGGATTTGTGGGCATGACGGTGTATAACGTCAAGGGCCGTGGTACGCGCGGCGGAATCAACCTGGAGTGGCGGGCCGGAACCTACAAAGTGGATTTTCTGCACAAGGTGTTGCTGATGCTGGTGGTGAAAGAGGCGGAGTATCGCAAGGTGGTGGATATCATCGTCGATGTCTGCAAGAGCGATTTGACGGGCGGGGCGGGCAAGATTTTTGTGTCCACCGTGGATGAAGTGATTCGCATCCGTACCGGCGAGCGCGACGAAGAGGCTCTCTAGGTTATAGAAGGCTTTAGGCTCTGCCTGTGCCTATCTAGCCCCTTTGGGGAGTTGTGCCTTCGCGGTCTGGAGGAGCATAATATACCCGGCAGGTGAATTGAGGGGATGTCATGTTTACGATTTGCCCGGAATGCGGCTGCGATAAGCTGAAAGTGAAAGTGATGGAAAAGCGCGAATATGACCCGGCAACCACGCGGGTGCTGGTGCAGGAGGAAATCCCGATGGTGGAATATCATTGCCCCATGTGTGCATGGACCGCGTTGGTGGAAGACCCGCCGGTGTTGCCGAAAGGCGCCGGGTATCCTTAGGGGTTATTTTCCGGCGATTCGGGAGACTGTTTGAGGAAGTCCAGAATGCGCGCGCCGGAATCATTGGTCGGTACGACGGTGGGATTATCCTTTTGATAATGAACCTCAAACAGTTGCCGTGCGGTGTTAAACAGATGATCGAGAAACTGGGCGCCCTCTTTCTTGTGCTGGGCCTGTTCCGCATAGAACAACGCCTGGTCTGCAATGGCGGTGGCCAGCAGAAAAGTCATGAATTCTTCCGACAGGCATTGGCGTTGGCGATCCAGCAGCGTCAACAGATCGCTGGCGGCTACCTGCAGCATGTCGCTCTTGGCGCTGCGTGCCTTGCGGGATTCTGACAGACTGATAATGCTATCCATTCCTTCTCCCCGTTTCATTGGATTTTGATCATAGCCGATGTGCTTCGAATGGACATCCTCCTTTGTGTAAATTTTTATGAGGATTGACCGATCGGACGATGGACGGTTATCCCTTGGTGTAATGCGGGTGAGGCCAGGTTTTGTAGAGCAAAAGATGACAGTCTGTTTGGGAGGCCAGTGAAAAGTACAGGCGGGAGTCGATGCTGGCCTGTTCACCCGCTGTCAGCAAAATGCGTTGCGTGTTGGTTTCCGTATCGGTTTCAAAGAAGACTTCCCCCGAGAGCACCAGTAGGCACTGGTGCTGGGCGCTCCAGTGTTTGGCCAGGCTTTGCCCGGCCTTCAGCCACAGGTGCTGAACCAGGGAATGTTCTCGCTCGTACAAGGCTTGATAGGCCAAAGTGCTTTCGAGGGGCGTGAAAATGTCGGTAGTTTGTATTTTGAAACCAGGGGTTGGACGAACCAGAGCGGCTGCCTCGTTTTTAAAGCGGGCCTGTAGCTCGTTAAATCCCCGCAGGACCCGTTGCTTTTCTTCCACTTCCAGTACGACTTCAGCCAGTGGAAACACCCCGTCCTCTTCTTCCCGCATATGGCCTCTCAAACGTGCGGCAAAATCCTGGAAATTGCTGTGAAGCCTGAAGGCGGGCGATTGTTGCTGAACGCTTTCGACGAGTGTTTGTTCAAAAGCATTCTGAAGCGTCAGCAGGTCATCATGCTCCACTTCCATCAGCATCATGCTGCGATAGGGGCTGAGCATTAAAAATAATGCTTGTTCTTCCAGCGCAAAATGCTGTTTCAAATCCTGCTCTAAAGCGATATAAACCTCTTGAAGATGATTCCAGTCACCTGGATTGGAAAGCAGGGCTTCCAAGTGCTCAAGCTGGCGTTCGGTTTCGCGGTGTTCTGCAATTAGCAGTTGGCAGCATTTGATATTCATCTCACCATCTTAACTTAGCCCTGTAATCTAAAATTCTGAAGTGTGCCAACCTGTTTGTGTGGATTCCTGCGAAAGCAGGAATGATACCGTGCTTTGGGAAGGTTAGCGAGACGAGGTGTTGGTGGGAAATGTTTGATGCCGGGCGTAATGATCCAGATAGCGATGCCCGGAACCGGGCAGGTAGGAGTCTGGATGGAGGGAACCTTGAATGTGGGGCGGCTGGCTGGGGCGGGTGCTGAATATCCCGGATTGCCGATGGCTTTTATACGGAATGGCATAGCGCTGGATTGTGAATGCTTGCCGGGGAGACACAACGGTTTGGTGTTGCGGGTTTGTTTTGCCGGATGTGCCGGTTTCCGGCGGAAGCGCAAAGCTGATGCCGATAAACAGGGCGCTGATGATGAGCAGGCTGGAGGTGGAAATTTTCATGCAGGATGCTTCCCCGATCAATACCAGACAGGGATAGCACGGTTGGGGTGTATAAACTATTGCCCATGCGGATAGAAGTGCTTTGCAAAAGCAGGGGGACGATCTGATAATAAATTTGTCGTCTGGCCGTATTACGTGGAAAGGCTGTGTATGCATCAGCATTTGCTTGGCTTGTTTGTGTTTTTGGGTTTGTTGGCAGGGTCTACGGTTTTTGCCGACGATACGGTTACCCCTCCCGCGTTGACGTATCCGGTCATGGCATCACCGGTTGCGTTGGCAGAAGGGTCGGACTATTTCAGGTTGCAGAAAAAAATCTACCGTTGGAACGATCAAAGCAAATTTGTGTTTGTCCATATCACAATGGCGGATTATCTGCCCGATTGGCGCCCGGAGAATGTGCCGTTGGTCAAAAATGCGCTTTCCGCATGGCAACGGGCGATGGATAACCGGTTGATCTTTATGTTTGTCAGTGAGCCTGCCGGGGCGGATGTCGTGGTGAACTGGTGGGATCAGGCCCGGGGCAACGTCGAGCATGGAGCTTGCGGCCTCAATCAAACCTGGACCTGGGGCAAGTATATCTCGCAAAACGATATTTATATTTCGCTGCACCAGGATGATGGCACGCCTTGGCCGCCGGAACAACTGTATACGACGGCTCTGCACGAGGCCGGTCACATGATTGGTATCAAGGTGCATAGCGATCACCCGTTGGATGTGATGGCGCCGACATCTCTGGCCAAGCAACTGACGGCGCGCGATATTGCAACGGTTAAGCAGATTTATCTGCAAAAGCCGCACTATACCAACCCGGTGGGTTATCGCCTGTCCAACTTCGAGGCGTTCAAGAAAACGCAAAAAGGAAAGGGGCTTCGTATCCCCATCCCCATTCCAATTCCCTTTTAATGGGCTTTAAAAAAGCCACTGGCGCAAAACACCAGTGAGACAACCAACGTGACGAACAGAATAATCAACAACAATAAATGCAGTCTGGCTGTTGGGCTATCGGGTGGATCGCATTCGCATGTCACTCCATTGCGCTTTGGTGGCGATAAAAGCCGCCGGTTGTAGGAAATGGTTTCGTATAAAAACCGGGCGCTTTCGTAAACAAGCGGCAGTTCGAGTACCTGGGCTAACCAGTGGTATTGCGGCGTCATCCGGGCCAGTTGCCGCAGTGCATCAATTCCTCCATAGATCTGTTTGTTCGTAGGGTCCACTAGTAACACTTCAACCCGAATCCGTTCGGCCAGCGTGGCATCGTTTGATGTTATTTGCGGATCGGCTTCTTCCCAGGGCGTGACATTGACCGGATGGGTCAATCCCAGCTTGTTCAGCCAATAAACAAAGCCCTGACACATGGGACAGATACCGTCGTAAAGCAGGATTGGGGAAGATGGATCGGGTTTCATTTTGAGCCAGACATGGCACAGGGTGTTTGCCGGATTGGTAATTGAACGGTAAAAATCGCGCCCTGGCTCGGGGAACCTTCAGCCCGGATTGTTCCTTCGTGGCGTTCCACGATTTTTTTGCAAATGGCGAGCCCGATGCCGGTGCCCGGATACTGGCTGGCGCCATGCAGACGCTCAAACATGTTGAAGATGCGCTCGGCGTATTGCTGCTTGAATCCGATGCCGCAATCTTCCACGCGGATTTCACCCAGGTTGGGTGTGATAGCTTGCAGCGTGATGGTGATTTTTAAAGGACCGTCCGGTCGATGAAACTTCAGCGCGTTGTCGATTAGATTCTGACAAAGCTGTCCTATTTGCACCGGGTCGGCGTCAAC
>CAZXUP010000079.1:0-5848 GCA_964643815.1 uncultured Vampirovibrionales bacterium | reverse complement strand
CGTCAACGGTCAGTTGTCCTTCGAGGGTAATGTCGGCCTGCAGTTCTTGAATATTCTCCTCGAAATCCAGCAATACACGCTGAAAGACGGTTTTAACCTGTACTGGTTTAAACAGTTTATCTCGGGTGGAAATGCGGGCCAGTGATAGCAGATCATCAATAAGCGCTTGCATGCGGATGACGGATGCCTGAATGCGATGGAGGTAGTCCCGGTGTTCGGCGTCCAGTTGCGCCGGCGTCAATTCATCCAGGATGTCCGAAAAAATCCGGATTTTGCGTAACGGGGCCTGTAGGTCGTGCGAAGCCACCGTTGCAAAATCCGACAAAAGCTGGTTGCTTTGCTCCAGTTCCTGGGCGTAATGTTTGAGTCGGGCCTCGTTTTCATGCAGCGCACGCTCAAATCGTTTGCGTTCGGAAATATCCTGGACCAGGCAAACGGTTTGATCCACAGAGCCTTCCAGGAGTGTAATGCTAATGGACACATCCAGACGGGCGCCGTCTTTCTTGAAATATTCTTTTTCCAGATACCGAATGCAACCTTCCTGACGGATGGTTTCAAACAAGTCGCCGTAAGGAATAAGATATTCGGGCGGTGTGATTTGCAACCAGTCAATCAACCCTTGTTGCAGGTCTTTTCGCGTATAGCCCAGCATGTCGAGAAACGCGTCGTTGGCGTCATAAATTTTTCCAAAGACATCGGCAAAGAAAATACCGATCATGTTGGAATCCGAGAGCCAGCGAAAACGGGCTTCGTTTTTCTTTAAACCTTCTTCGGCCCGCTTCTCGCTGCTGATGTCTCTGAAGCTGATGACCGAGCCGGTGATCTCATTGTTTTGTATCAGGGGCGCTGCGTTGAGGCGGATTGGCAATAAAGTGCCGTTGCTGCGGATGAGGAAATCTTCGTGATTGAAAAGCGTTTGTCCGGGTTGAAAGCCGGAGGAGGACGAATTGTCGGCTGCCTTGTCATCGGATGAGCGGGAAGAGAAGTGGAGGTTTTTTGACAGCAGGGGCAGCATCAGGCCCTGCGTCTCGGCGTGTTTGTCTAAATGCGTCTCCCCCAGCATACGGGCAGCGGCCGGGTTGGCGTAGATCACTCTGCCTTTGCAATCGATGGCGCAGAGCCCTTCAGCCATACTCCCTGTTATTGCGTGTATCAATGCATCCGGCGCGTTTGTATCGGACAATGGGATGCCGGATTCAACTGGATGAGGGGGAATAATCAGGTGATTCAATGAAAGTAACCTATGAGGTGTCGTGAGGTATCGCGTGTATTTGTTGTCAGCGTGGCTTGCCGGACCTTAATAAAGAAGAGATCTGCGAACAGCGATTGTGTTTGCGTGCTCAGTCTAACAAAAGTGAAAAGGCGTATCAAATGCTGCCTGTGGAAGCCGTGTTGCATGATATCGGTTATGTTTGATTCAGATATCTCTTGGTGGGTGTTTGTTCAGGCTTGTTGGTTTGGTTGAGTCGTAATAGTCACGTTGCTAGCGTAATTTAGCAGGTTGTCGAATACTAAAAGCAAAAGGCCATCCGTATAATAGGAAGCATTGGGTGCTTAAAAACACATCAAAGGGGGATTTTGTATGGTTCAGTCGATGTATGAAGGCGACTACGGCGGATTCACCCTTTTTAGAAGCCGGGTACGCTGGGGCGCCGTCTTGGCGGGTGTTGTGGTTGCAATGGTAATGCAGGTTTTACTGGGTTTGCTGGGTTTGGCGATTGGGTTTAATATTATGAACCCAGCCGATCCAAACTTTAATTACACGGGCTTGGGTATCGGTAGCGGGTTTTGGTTGTTTCTTGTGGCGATTATTTCCGGATTTGCCGGAGGCTGGGTAGCCTCTTCACTGGCCAACATTTCTGTCCGTCTGGATGGCCTGATCCATGGTGTGTTGGCCTGGGGCGTTTTTATGCTGATGGCAGTCTACCTGATCGGTACGGGGATGGGATCGATACTGGGTGGCGCGTTTAACTTGACGTCATCCGCCTTGTTGGGAGGTTCCCGTGTGGCTGCTTCCGCGATAGAGCGCCAGGGAGTCGCGGCCGTGCGAGAACAGGTGGAAGCAGCCACCCAGCAACGCCCGCAACCGACTGCGCAAGAGCGTCAGCAACAACGCCAGGCGGCTGAAGAAGCGACAAGTCGGGCGGCAGGCGCAACCTGGACCGCGTTCTTTGTGGCCTTGCTGTCATTGGTGGCCAGCGGGCTGGGTGGCCTGGTTGGTTTGCGGATGCAAGGCTTGCGAACGATGACGCCGTAGCGTCAATAAGCCCTAAAGTAAGAAAAGCCTCAAGAGATACTGCTCTTGGGGTTTTCTTATTTAAAGAGTGGGGAATTAGTTCTCAGCCTGGGTGGTGGTGGGGTCAAAAATGTATTCCACCTGCACCGGCAAGGTCTTGAATGCGGTTGGCACCGGCTGGAAGGGGCCTGCGTCAAAAATGGCTTTCAAGGCGAGTTTGTCGATGGTTTTATCCCCGGACGATTCCTTGATGTGCGCGCCTAGCAGTGACCCATCGCGATCAATCTGGATCAACGCGACAGCCCGGCGCTGGAAGGGTTGCTCTTCGGGGAGTTCCCACTTGGCGCGGATTCTCGTTTCCACTTCGTCCACGTAAGCGGCCATGGCTTGCTCGCCTTCAGTCTGCTGTTCCGGTGCATCCCAGGGTTGCCACTGGCGACGTGCGCCGGGTTCGTTCAGATGTCCGTAATCGGTTGAAAACGAAACGGGGGAAGGCATGGTTGGTTTCCGTTTCTCGTCCAGAACCTGGTAGCCCATCATTTGCAGGCTTTCCGGGGTGAACTTGAATTTAAACTCCAGTTGGCTGCCTCTCAAATGCTCCGGCAGACGGCCAAAGGGGGCGCTTTCCTTGAGATAGTTCATTGCTTCCTGGGCAGAACCCTGGTCATCCGGCGATTTCTCCAGGTTGCTGGCAACAATCTTGCCGTCTTCATTCAGGGTAAAGGTCAGCAACGAATTGCTCAGGCGTTTTTCGTAGGTTTGCTCTTCCCAATTAATTTGCAGGCGGCTGAAAACGTTATGGACGTACTCGTACAGGCTTTCGACCTTGCGGGCGAAGCTGACGGCGGGAATCATCAACAGGGTGGCCACCAGCAGTGCGGCAGCCCGGAGACGGGAGATTTTCATGAGGTTTGGGTTTCCTATTCCTTCTTACCACGTTTACGTTGAAACTCGCGCAGCGCATCCTATTCCTTCTTACCACGTTTACGTTGAAACTCGCGCAGCGCATCCAAAATGCGTTCGGAGGCTTTGCCGTCGCCATACGGGTTAGCGGCACGCGCCATCGACTGATAGGCGCCCGGATCGCTCAGCAGCAATTTGGCTTCCGAGACGATGCGATCGTAATGCGGCCCGATGAGTTTGACAGTGCCCATATCCACGGCTTCCGGGCGCTCGGTTTCATCCCGAAGCACCAGGACCGGTTTGCTAAGAGAGGGGGCTTCTTCCTGAATTCCGCCGGAATCCGTCAAAATCAGCTCGGCGCGTTCCATCAGGCGGCAAAAGGGCTCGTAATCCAGTGGATCAACCAGGTGAACGCGCTGGGTTTTGCCCAGGGTTTCGTGCACCAGTTCGCGCACATTGGGGTTGGGATGCACCGGAATCACCATCTCAACGTCGGGGTGGCTGTCCACCAGGTCTTTTAGTGCCCGGCAGATTTCCGCCATGGGCTTGCCGAAGTTTTCCCGGCGGTGCACGGTGACCAGAATCACCCGTTTATTATCGTCCAGCGTAAACGGAAGATGCCCATTGCGGTCTGGCTTGTTGAGGGTGTAAAACAGCGCGTCGATGACCGTGTTACCGGTCAGGTAAATCTGTTCCGGTTTGGCGCCGGTTCTCAGCAGGTTCTGGCGAGAACCTTCGGTGGGCGCAAAATACAGGTCGGCAATGCCATCGGTGACAACCCGGTTAATCTCTTCCGGGTAGGGGTAGTATTTGTCCCAGGTGCGCAAGCCTGCTTCCACGTGGCCTACCGGAATGCGCAGGTAAAACGCCGCGAGCGAAGTTGCCATCGTGGTGGTGGTATCGCCGTGCACCAGGACGATATCCGGCTGTTCCTTTTCCAGAACGTCTTTCATGCCCAGTAGCACATTGGTCGTAATCTGAAACAAATCCTGATTCGGCTTCATCAGGTTCAGGTCGTAGTCCGGTTTGATCTTGAACAGTTCCAGCACCTGATCAAGCATTTGCCGGTGTTGGGCCGTCACGCAAACCTTGGCGTCGAACTCGTCCGGGCAGGCGGCCAGGGCGTTGACCACCGGCGCCATCTTGATGGCTTCGGGACGGGTTCCAAATACCGTGAGAACTTTCAGCTTGGCGGGCATAATATCCGTTTCCGTTTTGTGATCCGGTTTGTATCCGGGCGCTTTGAGGGTAGCCTTGCGGAGTGATTATACCCCAGAAGCACAATAAAATAATTATCCGGCAGAGCAGTAAATGCTTGCTTTTTAAATTTAATGCTGCTGAAACCGCTTGCTCCCACCGTTCAGTCGTTATAGGATATCGACAATCAAGTGGCAACTTTTTGCCTTGACTTGCTTTTCTGTTAATAACTTCAAGCAAAGTTTTAGACTCGAGGATATAGGTCAATGACAATCAACCTTCAGGATTTGGGTCGCTGGGCCGGCAAGTTGGTTCAATTTGATGCCAGTAGTGTTGAGCGGAAAGCTGCTATGGCTGGTCTCAATAAAATTCGTGAATTTGAATCCTACGACGACATTTTAAAATCGGTTCCGCAAGATCAGGTTGTGATTTTTAGGGATGCTGACGATGGTTTGCTGAATGTCATGTTGGGCGATTCCACAGGCCAGCACAATACTTTTCTGGCAGAAAACAACACCAAAAAAGAAACCATTTTTGATGTTTTGGAAAGACTTGTAGAAACGATTAAGGCCTTTAGTAACAAGTCGGCTGCTTAATAAACCAGAATTTTTTAAAAATAAAAAAGCTGCTCTTCCGTGAAAGCGGCTTTTTAGATGGTAGCGGCTTTAAACGGGTTGTGAGGTGGTTTTGCTGGATTTTGCTGCTTGGAAATCCCCAGTACTTTATCCAGCACAAGCTCCTGGGCCAGCAGACTACCCAGTGCTCCAACCGCAATTCCCAGCACTGGGATTCCGCCTATCGCAACCGGCAGTAATGCCCGGCCAAAGGCAAAGGCCACGCTGCCGATTTCCCAGCTCAGTAGATTGCGCAGGGTAAATTTAGCGCCGGTCAGTACAGTTTCTTTCCAGGTGTGTAGCTTGCTGCCAAGGCTACCGTCTTCCTTGGCTTTGGCTTTCTGGTATGCCTGTTCCGTATTCTTTAAAATGTCGGTTGCCAGTATGCCAAAGGCAAAAAGGCGGAAAATGCCGGAGCCAATTTTTTTGTCGGCCTTGTTCGAAAAGAGTTCTTTAATTGGGTTAACGTTATTTCCCCACACGGTTTTTTCCACAAAGCTGTGAGCGGTGACATGTCGGAAAAACTTCTGATTGGAGGTAATTCCTGCCAGAAGTTTTTGATAGTTGTCCTTTGCGGTATTGGAGAAACGTTGCCAATTAAACTGGCTTATGGGGATTGTTTCCCGGCCCAGACGGAAAACGTTGGCATAATCCAGGGTTTTGGCAGTGTCTGTCAGAGGCTTAAATCCCTTCAGTTGGCTCATGGCCTGTTTCGTTGCCGAAAGGCTGGGGACGGGGTGATGGGTTGTCCGGTTCACGACTTCGGCCATGGCGTCGCGCCCGCCCCAAATCAGGGCACGTTCCTGCCAGGTGTTCATTAGCTCTTTCCCCTTGGACGATCCGCTTTGAAATGCTGGTTGGTTTTGGCTGGGCAGCGTGTTTCTAGCGCCCATTGCAG
>CAZXUP010000078.1:0-10378 GCA_964643815.1 uncultured Vampirovibrionales bacterium | reverse complement strand
TGTCATGATGCTGTTTTGGGTTTTATCCGTCTTGGGGACGGTTGGTATTATCGGTGCTGCGATTGTTTTTGTGTATCAGGCCATCAAAACCGCTCGCATCAGAAAAACCCCAACCGCGTAAGCAACCGGGGTTTTTCCAAATTTGAGGAGTTGAAGTCTCTTTAGCTGACCTTGAAATCAGCGGCCTTGATCAGGCGGTTGAAATAGCTCATGTGTCTGGGCGGGCCTTCAACGCGAATGCTGAAAGCCTCCAGCTCGTCACCCGCAAACACGGGGTCAATTGAACTGATCGCCACTTCACGAACCTTGCGGACGTACTCGTTTAGCAAACCGATATTCGGCTTGACGCGAAGATGCTCAATAACCGTAGTTTCCATCCGGCACACACCTTATTTAGCGGCTAGTCGCTTTGCTTTCCTACGTAATCAGGAGGGGGGAACAGCCGACAACAAACGGCCTCTGCTATTCAGCATAGCAACACCATCCTCTGAGTACTATTATACGGATAGAGGATTTTTTGCGTTTATCTTGTTACAAAACGAAACGCAATGTTACATAACTTTGGGAAGCCCAAAGTGCTTGCCGGGCGTTGGTTTTAAGCTCTTCTGCACGGTTCTGGAAAGCGGCTGTGCCCACAAGCGGCACAAACGAAACCCAACGCGCGCAGACTCCTTCCTCTAGTGATCCCCGATTGACGATAACTGCCTAACTGATTGTGAGTTTGGCGTTCAGTTTTTCCCAATCCGCCTTGAAAAGGTCCATGCCCTTTTCGGTCAGCGGGTGATGGTACATTTGCTGAAGCACCTTGTACGGAATGGTGGCGATATCCGCCCCGGCCTGGGCCGACTGCGTCACATGCAACGGGTGGCGGATGCTGGCGGCCAGAATCTTGCTTTCATAACCGTGCAGGGCCATCAGTTGAACGGATTCGCTGATTACCTGCATGCCGTCAAAGCCGATATCATCCAGGCGGCCCACAAACGAGCTGATGAGCGTGGCCCCGGCGTTGGCGGCCAGAAGCACCTGGTTGGTGGAGAAGACCAGCGTCACGTTGGTGTGGATGCCTTCCTGGCTGAACCACTTGACGGCTTTCACGCCTTCCACGCAGAAGGGCACTTTAACGTAGATATTGGGCGCCCATGAGGCAAATTCCTTGCCCTCTTTAATCATTTCCTCGGCGGTGTCGCTGACGCATTCCATGCTGACCGGGCCATCCGGCACCAGGTCGCAGATTTCGCGGATAACGCTTTTCACATCGCCGCTGCCGTTTTTGGCGAGCAGCGTCGGGTTGGTGGTGACACCGGAAATCACGCCCAGCGCGGCGGCTTCCCGGATTTCTTTCAAATCGGCTGTATCCACAAACAATTGCATAATGCTGGACTTCCTTGAGTTGCAGGTGGGGAATCTTTGGGGAATGGCTTCGGTAGGGAATTTCCAGATTGGTCCGAAAAAGCTTGACTATCGTACCAGCAAAATCATCTGCGACAAACAGGCAAGTGAGGTTTTTCATCGATTTTCTTAATTTTCCCCTGCCCGCTCAACCGGTTTAAAAAATGCCCGGCTGGGCATCATGTTTGAAAGCTGGTCTGAAATCAGGCTTGGATGAGCTTTGGAGGAGTTTTGCTTGTAACACGCCCCCTGAAGGCCTGAGAGCATCCAAAAGCTCAGCCAACGCCTGTGGTAGGATGTTTGGGGGATGTTACGAAACTTTGGGTTGAGGTAAACTGATGGGGATGTTCGGTTTTTATTGCCGTGTACAGACGACGAATACGTCGAAATACTGACAGGGAGCTTTAACCAATGCTCAAACGACAGTCGATTGCCACCACGCTTGCCTTAAGCCTGTTGCTTTCTCAGGTTAGCCTGCCGGTACTGGCGCAAGAGGCATCCTCGGCTCTCAAGGGCGGCGTTATCAAAACCGAACAGCAGCACGCCGGACCTACTGTCAACGAGAATGACATCAAGACCATCGAACCGGGTACGACGCTCGATATGGTCGTTTCCACTGCGGTTACCACCGGTGTCAACACGTCCGGAGACGAATTTTTCGGCAAGGTCAGCAAAGATTACGCTGTGGACGGCAAAGTGGTTATTCCCAAGGGCACCCTGGTGCACGGCATTGTCGAACAGATTGCAGGAGCCAAGCGGGCTGGACGGAACGGGCATATCAGCACCCGCTTCGACTACATGATTACGCCGGATGGGCGCGAGATTTCCATTGACGGGCAAAATTCCACGCGGGACGGCTCTGCCAAGGCCGCCGCTAAAGTAGTAGGCCGGGCGGCTGGCTATACGGCGATGGGTGGGGTTGTTGGCGCCGTTATGGTCTTGAAATATGGTGGTCTGGCTGCGGTTGCAGCAACCGAGGGCTATGCCCTGGCCGGTGGCGCTGCGGTTGGCGGGGTTGCAGGCCTGACGGCGGCGATGCTGACCAAGGGCAAGAGCGCCATGATTCAGCCGGGCGCAGAGATTCGAGTCAAGCTGACGGACGATTTGCATCTGCCGACAATGAACATGCCCGATGCGGGCAAGGATAACTTTGCCCTGGAAGGCCTGAACGTGAAAGTGCTAGGCCTGCGGATGGGAACAGACCCGTTTGGCGAGCCAAGCGAGCTGAACCTGACGCTGGACATCACCAACCAGACCGAGAATACCTTCACCACCTTTGAAATTGCCCTGGAAGACGAGTACGGCAACGTGTTCTTCCCGTCACCCTTTGGCGATACGGGCATGTGGTTCGGCAAAATCACGCCCAACACGCATGTCACCAGCAATATCACCTTCAACGTGGACAATATCAAGTCCGGGCACAAACTGGTGTTCTTCAAGCAGTACACCCGCCAGCCGTTGGCCAAAATCGCCCTGACGGATGCGATGATCATCGATAAAAAGCAGGCCAAGAAGCTGCGCAAAGAGATTTCAACCCACGAATAGGCTTGTGATAGGGGGCCAGCCCCCTATCGACCCCCGCAGGGGGACAACGTGTTGTCTCTTACTTCCCCACAAAGTCTGCAACTTTGCGGGGCCCCGCCCCTCCAATTCATTGAAGGATGTGTTTATATGTTTCGTATGCACATGTTTCTTCACGTGGGGAGTTGAGTTTCGGCTTATTGGTCTTTTCCTTCTTTAACCCATTGTTGGGCGGATTCCAGGCTCCAGCCGCATTCGCGCGTCAGTCGGTTAATCCGGGCGTTAATAGCCTCGGGGGTGTGGGCTTCCCGATCCAACCGTTCCGCTTCTTTCTGAGCCGATTCTTCTCTCCAGCCGCTGTTACGCATTAATTCCTGCTTGTGGTTCTCGATTCGCGCAAGACGCTTTTTGAGACTGGGCCAGTCTTGGTTGCCAAATTGTACTCGGCCTTGGCCGGAAAAACCTGAGATTCTCATATCAACGCCCCCTTCTGATGTTAACCTCACACCTCCGCATTAAATCGTAAAGCTCGGGCAAAGAAAAGGGCAACCAAGCCTTTATTTATATATCCCCTAACCGATGAGCCGCCCTAGTTGTACATTTGCCTTCAGCGTGTAAGATAGGTAACATCATTTGATAAGGTCCCTCCCATTGTGCCCCGTGTCCGGGCAAGTCCGGGATTCGGACCTCTATACTGTTTGTATCGTCTGTATCACCCACGTGAGTATGTTAGAAGGAGTCAACCACACCTATGCCTGTCGCTTCATTGCAAGAACTGCTGGAAGCCGGTGTCCACTTCGGTCACCAGGTTCACCGCTGGAACCCCAAAATGAAACCCTTTATCTGGGGCGAACGTAACGGAATTTATATTATCGACCTCACCAAAACAAGCCAGCTTTTGGATGAAGCGTATGAATTCATGAAGAAATCCGCTACCCAGGGCAAAAAGATTGTCTTTGTCGGCACCAAGCGCCAGGCATCGGATATCGTGGAAGAGGAAGCCAAACGGTGTGGCGCCTACTTTATCAACAAGCGTTGGCTGGGCGGCACCCTCACCAACTTTGAGACCATCCGCACCCGTATCAACAAGCTGCGCGAACTGGAAGAAATGCGCGATAACGGCCACTTCGACCGCCTCGGCAAGAAAGAAGTTTCCGTCCTGACCCGCCAGCTCAACAAACTGGAGCGTTCTCTCGGCGGTATTAAGGATATGCGCGGCATGCCTGACGTGCTGTTCGTCGTTGACCAGCGCCGCGAACTGATTGCGGTTCAGGAAGCCAGCAAAATCGGCATTCCGATCGTGGGCATCATCGACACCAACTGCAGCCCCGAGAGCATTAACTACGTGATTCCGGGCAACGATGACGCTACGCGCTCCATCCGCCTGATTTTGCACAAAATGGCTGATGCCATCATCGAAGGCGGCGCGGCTCGCGAAGATTACGTCAACAAGATGCGCGGCGGACAAACGCCTGCTGCTCCCGGCGTGACGGCTGAAGAGATGGCTGCAACCCATCCGGAAGCGGAAGAACGGGAAACCGTCGGCGCCACGAATGCCTCTAACCCGGAAGGTTAATCATTTTCTCATCTTGTCATAAAGCATGAAGGAAACAGGCTGACTCATGGAAATTACAGCATCCCAAGTTAAAGAACTGCGTGAACAGACCGGCGCCGGCATGATGGATGCCAAAAAAGCGTTGGTGGAAGCAGATGGCGATATGGTCAAGGCGGCGGAAGTGCTCCGTCAAAAGGGCATTGCCACTGCCGAGAAGAAAAGCGGCCGCACTGCGGCTGAAGGCCAGGTGGCTGCCCTGATTGCCCCGGATCGCAAGTCCGGTGCGCTGGTGGAAGTCAACTCCGAAACCGACTTCGTTGCCAAAGGCGACGCCTTCCAGGCGTTGGTCGGTAACGTGGCCAGGCAAATCCTGGAGAAAAGCCCCGCAAACCTGCCCACTCTGTTGGAGCAGGACGCCCTGGCTTTGCCGGGTCGGAGCGTTCAGCAGTATGTCACGGAAAACATCGCCACCATCCGCGAGAACCTCAGCATTCGCCGTTTTGTGCGCTACGAACGCCAAGGCAACGGCGCCGTCCATTCGTACATCCATACGGGTGGCAAAGTGGGCGTGCTGGTCGAGCTGAAAGCTGGCAAAGCGGAAACTGCCGACAACGACACGTTCAAGCAATTGATCAAGGACATCTCCCTGCAAATTGCCAGCGCTGCGCCGGATTTTGTCAGTCGCGACGAAATTTCGAAAGACGTGATTGATGAAGAAACCCGCGTGGAAATGGGCAAGGAAGACCTGGCCAACAAGCCGGAAGATATCCGCCGCAAGATTGTGGATGGCCGCGTGACCAAAATTCTGGGTCAGCGCTGCCTGATCGAACAGCCGTTCGTGAAAGACCCGTCCCAATCCGTGGATGACATCATCAAGGCAAAGGCAACCGAGCTGGGCGACACTGACCTGGCGGTGGTTCGCTTTACCCGTTATGCTCTGGGCGAAGGCATCGAGAAAAAAGAAACGAACTTTGCCGAAGAAGTCGCTGCCGCTGCGCGCGTCTAGGAAAAAGACAACTTTCCCGCGAGACCGGTTTTGTAATACATAACCGGTTTCCGGGGAACTTCATACCCGAAGCATTCCCCTGAACATCGAGTATGAACTTCCCCGTTTCAGCCAATTTCATAGGATAGAATAAAGATGTCCGCTGCAATCGAAATAGAAACAGAGACCGCCTTGTCAGAAGACACCCACAAGCCGCCCTATCTGCGTTATCGCCGTATCCTGCTGAAAATTAGCGGAGAGGCGTTGATGGGCGATCAGGGCTTTGGTATCAAGCCCGAGGTCATTAGTCTGGTTGCCGATGAAATTGCCGAAGCGCACAACCTGGGCTGCAATGTGGCGGTTGTGGTTGGTGGCGGCAATATTTTCCGGGGCGTGCAGAACTCCACCAAGCTGAATATGGATCGCGCAGCGGCGGATTACGTGGGGATGCTGGCCACCATTATGAACTCCCTGATTTTGCAGGAAACACTGAAATCCAAGGGGGTTCCGGTGCGTGTGATGAGCGCCATCGGAATGGAGCGGATTGCGGAGCCTTACATTCGTCTGCGCGCCGTTCGTCACCTTGAAAAAGGCCGAGTCGTGATTTTTGCGGGGGGAACGGGCAACCCGTTTTTCTCGACGGATACGACTTCCGCGCTGCGGGCGGCTGAAATCAACGCCGATGTCATTATGATGGCGAAAAACGGCGTTGATGGCGTGTATGACAAAGACCCAAAAATCAGCAAAGATGCCGTGAAGTTCGACACGCTGACTTACGATGACGTTTTGCATAAAAACCTGAAAGTGATGGATCAGACCGCCGTGACGCTCTGCAAAGAGACTGGCATGCCGATTCTGGTGTTTGATTTCAGTGGCGAGAAAGCGATTACCCGCATTTTGCAGGGCGAGCAAATCGGCACAATCGTCAGCGGCGACGGATCGGTTTAAATCGTCTTACGACTTAAATGGAAGCACCAATAAAGTTTTCCTTGCAGATTTCCATGTAGCGTTTGAGCGATTTCTGTCCTTCGTCCCGCAAGGCGTCGGCGGCGGCTTGCAAGCCTTTTCGCTCATAAGAAAGCGCCCATTCAAACAAGCGTTCCGCTTCGCGCAAATAGTCATCGCCCATCTCGCTCAAAGAAAACTGCCGTGCTTTAATACTGCTATGCATAGTCCCTCATCGCTCATGCTTTACCGCATGAATTGAAAAAGCAAAATATAAAAAACCCCTAGCCCATTTGTTGGCTCGACGACCCTCACGTCGCTTTGGCTATCTTAAAACACTTGGGTTGACATGTGAATCTTGTTGTTAAAAAAACACTAATAATCCATAGTATATACTTGGTCTGGTTTCGCCCTCAGGAAGACCTTTTCGGAGCGATAATTCCTCGATAGGCATCGTGTTTTTTGTAAAGAAGCTGTGAGGCTTTCAAATCCGACAGCTAAATCGGTTGCTCGCAGGGTCGATAATGAAATGCAAGGACTCGAACAATTTTTTTGCCGGTTCGTTATTGGATGGGAGATCCAGGATGAATCCCCAGTCCTGCCGCTCCCGCACCAGACTCATTGCTTCTTGTACCAGCAGGCGGGCAATGCCCTGGCGACGAACTTCGGGTACGACATACAAATCACTAAGCAACCATTGCGCCTGCATGGCCAACGATGAAAAACCCGGGTAGAGTTGCAAAAAGCCGATGGCTTGTTGGGTTTTGCTGTCATGAGCCAGGTAGATCAATGACTCATGATTAATCATGCGTTCAAACAAAAAATGCCGCGCCACCGGCAGATTCGAAACTTCACCCCGGGCAACGCGATAGGCGTCAAACAATGCAGCCGCTTCGTCCAGGTTTGGTACGCCTGCAAGCGTGAGCTTGGCTGAAACGAGTTGAGGAGAGTTGCTCATAATATGTTCCTTTAGCTTCTGGAGTGGATTCCTGCTTTCGCAGGAATGACAAGGCGATACATCTTAAGTTTAAGAGAAAAATTCGTCCAGCATGTCGGCGCGGTAATCAAACAAGGCGTCCAGTTGTTTACGAATGACCCAATGGACCAGCGCTGGAAAAGGCATTGGGGGGAGGCTGTAGTGGACCGTATCGACAATTGCCACCCCGCTTTCCGCCGGGACTATTTCATGCCGGTGCTGCCAAAATCCGAATGGCCCCGACTTCTGTTCATCCACGAATGAGCTTGGGGCATCGACGTGGGTGATGTTGGTAATCCAGCGGCAGGGAATCCAGCCCAGCAACTTCAAACGATACACTTGAACCAGACCCGGATAGATGCTTTTCGGATGCTCCCAGCTTTCGTCTTTCAGGTGCGCCCAGGGTGGCGATAGCTGCATCAGGTTGGCCGGATTGGCAAAGAACGCCCAGGCGACGTCTTGGGTAATCGGCAACTCTTGAGAACGCTTGAAATGGTAGACCTTCATATCATCATTTTGACATAAATGAAGGACTTGAAACGCCTGACATGTGAGGTTTTAGCATACAATTTATTTATGGAAAGAACATACTTGGATGCGTGTTTGAAAGAAGGGCTGACCGTGCGCTGGCCCGAGTCGGGGATGCCGATTCGCGTCTACGTGGCGCCGTTTCGCTGGTATGAGAAATCCAAGCAGCAGGAATCATTCGTTTACAACCAGATGGTGTATGATGCCTTCGACACCTGGAACCGCGTATCGGGCGATCGTGTCCGGTTCCAGCAGGTGGCCCGCCTGGATGAATCGCAGATTGATGTCAGTTGGCGGCGGGTGGATCGAAAATCGCTGGGGCATTGCCAGTACCTGGTGAATCCGCAATCGTTGATTTACTCGGCGGAGATTAAGATTGGCATCTCTGATGGTTTGTTGCATGCGGCATACAACAGTATGGATGAGGTGAAGCATACGGTTTTGCACGAAATTGGCCATGCTTTGGGCCTGCTGGGTCATAGCGATGGCCCGGATGATATTATGTACGTGCCGCATCAGTACGGCGTCACCCAGCTTTCCCCACGGGATATCGAGACGCTCGTGGCGTTGTATAAATTACCCACGGCGTTTGATTATGTGGCAATAGGGCAAAAGCAGGCGCTGAAACAGCCGTTTACCTTGCACGATGTGCTGGATCGGATTGAGGGACGAAGCTCGGAAGAGGCCGCGAAGGTCATTGACTTTGTGCCGGAGCCACCACCGGAAAATCCGGCGGTGTTACTGGGGCAACACGATATTTTGAGCCACATGGGCAAGTTTCACCTGGCGACACAAAACATTCAGGTCGATCCGGGTCTGAAAAAGATGTTTCTGCAGAAGAAAAAACGTCCATTGCCACCTACCGAGCAATAAGTCTTCTTTTTGTTACGGATTGTTAAAAAAGGGGGGACTCGCCCTTCAGCTTTGCGGGCCTCATCCGAGAATTACTTGATAGGGCTCTGAAGGAAAGAAACCTGTCAGCTCAGGGATTGAAGCTCATGAAAAGATGTTCATCCGGTAATGCAATAGCAGAATATGGCTTGTTTGGCACGTTGCTTGTGTTGGCTACTGCTGCCCTGACCGTTTTAGGAAACGGCATCAGCAACTTGCTGGAAAGTGCCAGTGCAAATTCGAGTACAAGCGTCAATGCGTATTTTAGTGTGCTTGGCCCAGCTGCTCCCGTAACAAAAGGAGGAAGCCAGGCATCATCCGGCAAACCCGGAACATCTCCAGCGGCTTCCTCTCTCTCCCTTCCTGCATTGCCGGTTGATGGAGTAGGGACGATGACAATCACCATGCCGGACGGTTTGGTGATCAATCTGGAAGACTACCCCAAGGATGTTACCGCGGTGGTTCAATCGACCGGGGCCAACGGGGCGACAACGCTCCTAGCGAACCAATTGACTAGTTTGACGGTACTGTTGGCCGAGCATGGAGTCATCACCGGAGAGGAAGCCACGGGCCTATTGGAACTGGCGAATCAAGGCCACCGTATTGCGCTCATTGAAAGAACCATCGAAGAAGCATACAAAGTATCCGCCGACCCTGCCGCGTTTGCGAAACAGCCGATCAATTTTGAAGGGGTCGTCTACGACAGCCCATCCGATTTGGCGGATCTGATTGGGGAAGATTCGGCCGATAGTAGGGATCATGTGGAACGGATCAAGTTTCAGACGCTGTATGATAAGGTTGCCAATAGTTTGGCAACGCGGGAACCAGCCGTACAGACGCTTGTCAATGATCTGGTACGGGATATCATAAATATTGCCGAATCGGTTGAAGCCAGCAGCGAAGAGGATAATTACGATCCTGCTCAGTACCAGAATAATATCGCTTCCAACGCGACGGACAAGGACTCCACACAGATCTGCAAGCTCGGCGGAAACAATAGTGGCGATAAATTCTGCTTACGTTGAATAAAGCGTTTACGCTAGGATATTGCGGGCGATGACCATGCGCTGGATTTCGGACGTGCCTTCGCCGATTTCGCACAGCTTGGCGTCGCGCATGTAACGCTCCACCGGAAAGTCCTTGGTGTAGCCGTAGCCGCCGTGAATCTGAATGGCGGCGTTGGTGGCGCGCATGGCCACTTCCGAAGCATAGAGCTTGGCCATCGAGGCTTCTTTGGTAAACGGCTGCCCGGCCAGTTTGAGGCGGCCTGCGTTGTATACCAGCAAACGCGCGGCTTCGATTTCCATTGCCATGTTGGCCAGCATAAACTGGATGGCCTGAAACTCGGCAATGGCCTTGCCAAACTGCTTGCGTTCCTTGGCGTATTGCAAGGCTTTATCCAGTGCGCCTTGCGCGATGCCCACGCCCAGCGCGCCGATGGAAATGCGGCCATTGTCCAGGGTTTGCATGAAATACTTGAAGCCTTCGCCTTCTTTACCAATCAGGTTCTCGGCAGGAATTTCGGCGTTGTCGAATTGCAGGGTGCCCCAATCGGAGCCGCGCATGCCCAGCTTTTCGTCTTTGCTGC
>CAZXUP010000077.1:0-10471 GCA_964643815.1 uncultured Vampirovibrionales bacterium | reverse complement strand
AACAGTAGATCACAGGTCTTCATTTAGAGGAAGTCTGAATGTCGATTGGCCCTAATCAATACCAGAGCAAGTACTGCCCGTAGCAGGCCATGAGTGATACGGTTGGAAAGCAAAGCACCTATAACCACACACGGAATGGAGCCCAGAAGTAGATTTCCGAGCAAAGTGAAATCTATATTGCCAATTAGTAAATGGCCAAATCCTGCAAACATGGTTAGGGGAATGGCATGTACAACATCAGAGGCAACCAGGCGGGGCGGCGTTAAGCGGAATGGATAAAGATAGGTCAGCATTACCACTCCTAAAGCTCCTGCTCCGACAGAAGTCAATGTTACCAGCAAGCCCAGAAGCACTCCTGCTATGACGGTCAAGGGTTTTTGCACAGCCTTGAATCTCGTAGCTTCCGTAGTCCGGTATTTCTGTCCAAGAGTTTGAAGATGTTTCTGGAAGAGCAATGCGATAGCAGTCAGCATGACCGCAATGGCAACGGCTATAGACAGAACGTTTCCATAAGTAGCAATCTGTGCTGACTGCCAATACATCCAGAGTAGAGTTAGCGCCGAGGCTGGCAAACTGCCTAGCCATAGCCGCTTGACAATCTGCCAATCGATTACATCATGATTGTGGTAGACACGTGTGGCAACCAATTTGGTACAAGCTGCAAACCACAGATCCGTACCAATAGCAGCAGCAGGTGCTACACCAAATACTAACAAGAGAAGAGGCGTCATCAGGGCGCCTCCCCCTACACCCGTTAAGCCAACCAGTAATCCAGTCAATCCGCCAGCGACAATTAATAACATGTTATCCATGGATTAACCTAAGCAGCTTCCTGAGCCTTAGGCCAGCAATATTTGAGCATTTGGCTAGTTATAAACCGCATGAAGTAAAGTCCTGTTTTCTAATGCGCTTAGAATTGTACTGGCCAATTTTTCCGCCTGAAGCCTTATTTCCGGCACTGCCGTTGTCTCCCATAACAAGCCTTTCAAAGGTGGGCCCAACGTATAAAGCCCGTCAATGGATGCGCCCGTCTTATCCAACAGGTGTCCATCCGACAAAGCTTCAACACCTAGACCCAAGTGATTCGGAACCAGCAAACCTTGATTGATCAAGTTGATTGAAAGCGCTTCCCGCCGATGACGAAAATCACTGCCTGAGCCAGAGCAATTCAGTACGCGGTCAACTTCGAGCGTTTTAACTTGATTGTTTTTACGCGGCCTATAAGTAACTATGACTTGCTCATCTTGAACCTGATAGCTCTGCAGTCGACCTGCGAGAATGACCAGGCGCTCCTCGTTTATGAGTCGAAGAATCTGCTCTCCGATAACCGGCGCTATCCGGTGACGGTGGTTTTCCCAATAAGGACGTACATGTCTTAAAAAACGGCGCTTTTCAACGTTTGACATCCCTTGCCAAATGGCTTGGCTATGCGGCCGAAGGCCATCCAATACCGAACGCCAATCATGTCCTTGGGCTATCTTGTCTCGAATTTGTCTAAAAAGTTGGTGCACACGAGTGGGATAACCGTGGGCAAATGACCATTCGTATGGTGGGAAACTAATGTCATGAATACGAGGCATCAATCCACTACGAGATATGGCGTAGATTTGCTCTCGAAGTCCTTTCTTATTCAACTCAATTACTTTATCCACCATTGTCAGACCGGTTCCGATAATCAAAACAGGCTTATCCGGATTCAGATCAGCGAGTGCTTCATGGCTCCAAGGATTCTGATAAAAACGTGCGTGGTTGTAAAATTTGGTGTGCGGTTGAGCAGGTAGCACAGATGGTGCATTTCCCAGAGCAAGGACGACGATATCAGCGGTAATATGCTTACCGTCTTGCAATTGTAAAGAGAAGCGATTACCTTCTCTTTGCAAATCAATCACCTCATTATGTAAAAGTGTGAATTTAATTTTAGCCCTCTTGCTAGTAACGGATTCTTCCAGACAGCTAGATAGGTACTCCCCGTAAAGGCGGCGTGGAACAAAAGAACTGGCCTCTATTTCAGAATTCTGGGTATTGGCCCAAGTATAAAAATGTCCTGGTTTATTTGAAAAAGCACTCATTTTGCCGGCTGGGACATTCAAAAGATGGCAGCATTCTTGGGTATCGTAAGCCACTCCTCGCGCTGGGCGGCTGGCGCGCTCCAGCAGAATAATATGGAGCGGTTGATTAGCTTGCTCCAAAAGTTGAATGGCAACTAACGTTCCACTCAGACCACCGCCAACAATTGCAATTGTTTGAACTTTCTCCAGCATATTTTCCACTTAGAATCCAAGAGAATGGGGACCCATATACAGGGAGATAATAACATAAAGAAGGCCTTACCAATGGCGAAAAATAGGCTCCAGTCCGAAAATTAAAGGAAAACCTTACCAGGGCAGCGTTCCCATACCTGTCAATTTGACCAGTTGTCTGAACAGTCTGCCAGCGATCTCGATCCATGGGTTCAAAAACTCTAGTCAGTTCTTCTACAGCTGCTTCCAGAGAGGTGGTCTGATTCTGGAGCCACACCTCGGGCGTTTCCGGAGGCTCATATGTGCTGTCAATCCCCGTAAAGCTTTTGAGATCTTAGCATACAGGCCCTTCGGATCATGCCGTTCGCATTCGACTAAGGACGTACAATAAATACTTCCATAAACTCATCTGTATCAAACAACTCCCTCGTCAGTTGACGTTCCGCTTTATAGGGTGAAATAAATGCCACAATAACAATTCGGGGACTATTGTTTAGGGAACATACATTGATAAGCAAATCAAACTTTGTAAATTTTTGTTGTGTCTCTGTAAGATACTCATCAACAGCATTTACAAATGCCCTCACAATCCTTATAACTATATTTTTCAACAATGGACAATGCAGAACGTGTCTCCCATAAAAAGGGCTAGGTTATGTCCAAATTGTGGCGTTTTTGTCACCTTTATTTCAGCAGCAAAATGTAGAGTAGTCGCTGTGATATTGATGTGGCTTAGCGTTTTACCATTAACTTGAGCTGGCTGGTGACATAAACGATGGTTTTAGTGACATAAAATTTAAAAATTTTGTGATTTTTGAGGTTGAAATCTGCTAGAATCAGCTAATAGCAGTACCTAGAGTGGGTCATCCCTACGGACCATGAGGTCGGGAGTTTGAATCTCTCCAAGCGTACCATTTCTTTCAAATTTCGCGAAAAGACACGATAGCGTGTCTTTGAGGCTTCCCTGTTTTTTACACGCATTAAACTAGAGATACTAGTGGAAAGAGTGTCGCCAAAGGCTGGGATTGGTCAATAAGATGATGCTATAATGCTTACCTTGTCCGTGGGACATCCCTGAAAGCTCTTGAAAAAGGAATAGGCTTATATTCATGAAAACGTATGCTGATAAACCGGAAAAGGCAGAAGCAAGCCCGCTAGGCTCTCTAAAGCAGGCATTTCAGATGGGGAGGCTCTCCAAGCCGGATTACATCGAAAAAATGTATCAACGCCACCAGCAGTTGTTTGAGTATGCCGAATTCATCCGGGATACGGATATTGCCGCTATCGAAATCCAGGATCACCAGGTTTTTATAACGTCTCGAATGCATGGCATAAAAGTTGCTTCAAACCTCAAGGACAGGCGCATTGCCCCCCTTGAAGCACTGAACTTCGGATTTTATGAACCCGAAGAAACAACGATGTTGCTAAATCTGATGGGCTCCGGCTACACGGTTTTGGATATTGGGGCTAATATCGGCTGGTATAGCCTGGCGACCGCCAGACACTTCCCTGATACCAGAATTCACGCTTTTGAACCTATCTTGCACCATTTTCGGGAATTGCAAAACAATATCGCCTTGAATGGCATGAAAAATATCCACCCTCATAATATGGGGTTGTCTGATTCTCCAGGGTTTCTAACCTTTTATGTCAATCCGGAGATTGGTGTTAATGCCTCCCTGCGCAACGTGGCCGATGCTAATGAAGACCAGGTGACAACCTATAAATGTGAGGTGCGTCGGGTCGATGATTTTGTAGCGGAAAATGATTTGACTGTTGATTTTATTAAATGTGACGTGGAAGGGGCGGAATTTCTAGTGTTGCAGGGTGCTGAAAAAACCCTGAAAACGTGTAAACCGATTATCATGACCGAACTGCTGCGGAAATGGGCGAAAAAATTCGATTACCATCCAAACCAGATGATTGGCTTCCTAAATACTATTGGATACGAAGGTTTTTATGCCGAGAATGGAAAATTGATACCATTTCAAATGATGGATGATGCAACCATACAAACGAATTTCTTCTTTTTGCATTCCTCAAAGCATAAAACCCTCATTGAACAGTACGTAAAAATTTGATAGGTATGTTTTTATCAGTGAAGAGAATACTATTGTGGTACTCCAAAAAATCTTGAGTATTTTCAAAGCCAAAAGCTTCTTGTTTCCTTTTGTTCTTTGGCTGGTTTTTTTCTCTTGGCGACCTTGGGTCGTGGGTTTTTATTATGATGACTGGGGCGTGATTACAGAAGGGATTGAGGCCGGGGCTCCTTTCTCCTGGGAACGATTTGCCTGGTTCCTAAATCTCACGGTAGACCGACCAATGGCTGGGGTAACACATTTTCTAATCACGTCTACAATCGGTGCTTCTACCCTATTATGGCATATCTTAATTTCATTGATCTTTCTGCTGTTTCTCTGGATTTATCACCGCTTTCTGAAAGAACTGTTTCGGTTGTTGGCGTTGCCGGAAGATTCTTTGGCGATTACTTTGACAACTGCTTTATGGGCCTGTCTACCCTGGATATTCGGGTGGTCTTTATGGGTGTGCACGACCGGCTTTATTTTTATGTGCCTTTTTGCGTTCTGTGGAGAGCGTTTGCTATACAGTTGGAATCGGGGTAAAAACCCGGGATTTTTGCCCGCAGTCACGTTTCTGGTGCTGTGTTTCTATTATGAGCAGTTTTATTTGCAGTTCTTTTTCTTTTTCCTGTTTGTCTACTTCTCGGGTCGTCTTAAACCCTTTTGGACCCGGCAAATTGTGGTTCCGTTACTTTCCCTGTCGCTGGTTCAAATGATCGCTTTGCTCTGGAATAGGACGCACTCTCATCGTGGTATCAGCCCGCAGTGGATGGAAATATTTACGACGTCACTCGTCAAACTGCCGTCCCGTTTTATTAATAGTGCCGCTTCATTCAAAATTCTGGTTCTGATTGCGTTTATTGCGTTTGTTCCGCTTGTTGCAAAAAGTTTCTATGCATGGCATCAAAAGCACAAGGGTGATTCGCTCTATAAAAAGCTGCTCTGGTTTATTGCCGTTTCCATGGCAGGGGTTGTTTTATCGGTTGCCTTCTATTCGGCGGGTGGTTATCCAATTGCAACGATTGGCACAAGCTCCAGAACGTCGGTGGGTTTAAGTTTCTGGCTGCTTACCACCTTCTCCCTGGTTTTGTATGTGATGTTTTCTGTCCGACTCGCGCCTCTGCTTAATGCCGCACGTACTACGGTGCTAATCCTCCTGTTCCTGGGTCTGGGGCTGGGAAACATCCAGCGTACCTTGCAATGGAGCAAAGCCTGGCGCATTTCTCAGGACATTTTAGACGCTGCTCCGGCTCAGGTACTTTCGAAGATTTCCAAGGATGCGGTTATTCTCTACAGCGGTCCTTACCGATACAAGGAGGTTCAATTTTTCGGAAGCACTTGGGCTATATCTGGAGCCCTCCACAACCGTTATCCTTTTCTGAGAGTTGCCCGTTCCAATGCAAACGAGCATGCCAAAAATGGCTGGCATCCAGTCTTGCTGTGTCCTCGCGCCCCGGTTAGCTGGGACGGAAAAACATTGCGTCAAACTGTCAGTAAGCAACTCATAACTATTTCTACCCAAGAAGTTTGGTTATGGGATACGTATAAGCAGCAAATGAAAAAGCTGGAAGCGCCTATGACCATCCAATGCCCTTTGCCAAGCTTTTTCTGATGTCGTTCAGCAAATCCTGCTTGCGGGGTTTTATTCTATGATGGCATATGAAAGCCCTGTTTCCCAGGTAAAGCGTTTTAGGCGAAGATTATTCAATCCAATACTGTCTTTTAGGGCTTGTGTTTCACCCGGATATGGGATCTGATTCACCTCGTCAAAGACAATGACAGCCCCTTTAGGCATCAGTGGCAATACCGTTTCAAGGGCCACCTTGGTGGGTTCGTAGACGTCTACATCAATATGCAGCAAGCTGACGACCAGATGCGGGTTCTCTTTAATATAGGCAGGCAGGGTCTGCGTAATATCCCCTTTGACCAATTCCACTTTGGAAATATGCGAGAGAAACCGGTTGGAGTCGTACGCTTTGGTGGCCTGCTTGAGGCTTTCAAAATCCGAAAACTGAAAGCCCCCCACGGCCACATGCTCAGACGGGGCAGGACCTGCACGATCCACATCTGTTACCGATGGGATGCCTTCAAACGTATCAAAGCCGATAATCTGGCGGGTATAGTTCAATGGTTCATAAATAGCCGATAGTTGCGCCCAGGTAAACAAACTCTGGCCTGCATTGACGCCCAAATCCAGTACAGAGCCGTGTACTTCCAGGATATGCCGAAAAATCTCGGCCCGGGCCAAAAATTTGGACAATGCTTGCCTGCGGGTGTGTTTGGCAAAATTTTCCAACTTGCTGAGAGTGGAGCCTTGTGATTGCTGAAACAAGCTCTCATAAATGTCCATACTGGAAAGGTTTTGCGCGGTCTGACGATTCCATTCGGCCATAATAGCCCCGTCCTGTTGCCGCTGATCGGGCGCTTTTGAAGAAGTCATGACTGAAAAACCTCCAATTGATTTAAATCCTGCATACGAAAAAGTACGGTCAAACGCGCGCGATCGGGATGTTCATTGAGTTGCCCGGAATGGACAAACCGGCTGTGGAACAGCACCAAATCGCCGGGACTGTAATATTCATGAGAGAAAATATCCAAGGCGCTTAATGTTTCTTCATCCAAATCGTAGTGGAAACGGCGTTCTCCCTTCGTTTGGGTGAAATGGAGATCGTTTCGTGTGTGAGAGTTTCGGGCAAAAAGCAGCAGCCCCATTTCCCGGCTTATGGGGACTATCGGAATCCAGAAGGTGTAAGAGTGCTCTGTACCCTGGTTATACAGATGATCCGTATGCCAGCCAATCAGATTCTTTTCATCGTTCATCCGATCAAAGCGAAGCTGTACCCTTGGCCAAACCCCTACTTCCTCTACGCCCAGCACTTCTTGGCTCAGGCCAAGTACCTTGGGGTGAGAGGGTAGCGCCAGCAAGCTGGGCATCATTTGCAGCCGATCATACAATACCGGCTGCAATTCGGGACGTTGACGCAACATCCGAACCAGAAGCCGATCCCGCTCCTCTGCGTTTTCCGGTGCCAGCTTGTCCTCTGGGAGGCCAATGCCCTGTGAAAATGCGCAGATGAGCCGATCAAGATCGTCCTGAAGCGGTGCCAGGTCTTCGGTACTAAAAAAGCCCGGAATAAACAAAAAGCCGTCTTTCGAGATTTTTTTCAGGGCATTTGCAGGTCGTGAAAGTACTTTTTCCAGCATTTTGGGCTCCTTTAGCCCTGACAAACCTTTTGTTATAATATATTTTTTTGATGGATGAATCAAAAGTCCCTTTTTGGTAAGACTTTCCCAGTATGAAAAAGCTCATCAGCATTATTACACCATGTTTCAATGAGGAACAGAATGTTCGCTTGATTTTTGGAGAAATCAAGCAAATTTTTGAGTCGCAAGATGATTACGACTTCGAGCATCTGTTTATTGATAATGCCTCAACAGATAGCACAGTGGATGTTCTTCGCCAGATGGCCCAAGAGGATAAACGCATCAAAGTAATCGTCAACGCCCGCAACTTTGGGCCTATCCGCTCCCCGTTCTACGCCATCCGCCATGTCCAAGGCGATGCAATGGTGATGATTGTGGCGGATTTACAGGAGCCTCCGGAGCTTATTCGGGAATTCATCCGGAAATGGGAGGAGGGGTACAAGATGGTGCTGGGTATTAAAGCCCAGTCCAGAGAATTCCCTTTGATTTATATGGCACGAAAGCTGTATTACAACGCGGTTAACCAATTCTCGGATATAACGCTGATTAAAAACTTTAATGGGTTTGGGCTGTATGACCGGCAGGTTGTGGATATTTTAAAGTCCATTCATTCCCCCTACCCTTATTTTAGGGGTTTGGTGAGTGAAATTGGCTTTGAGAAGGCGTTTGTTCCCTTTTCGCAGCCCCCCCGAAAGTATGGCATCAGCAAGATGCGCTTTCTGGCTTTATATGACTGGATGATGCTGGGCGTGACCAGCCACACCAAAGTCCCTCTACGCTTAGCGACCATGGCGGGATTCCTGCTCTCTGCCGTCAGTCTCCTGATAGGATGTGTCTACCTGGTACTCAAGCTGCTGTTCTGGAACTATTTCCCGATGGGGATGGCGCCTCTGGTCATTGGCGTTTTCTTTTTCGGATCCGTCCAGCTTTTCTTCATTGGTCTCTTGGGCGAATATATCATCTCCATCAATACCATTGTGAAAAACTATCCGCTGGTGGTTGAGAAAGAGCGTATCAACCTGGAAACAGCTACCAACCAGCCGGTTGAAATCGCTGAAATCAGCGCTTAGGTGCTTTCCATTGCCACCGGTTTGGCAAAAGGCTCCATTTCGCTAATGGGTCTTCCGAAAGCCATTTTGGGATAGGCGTTTGCAAAGGTATCAATCTTGACTTGCAGCAGATAAGGGCGAGTTGGATCCTCCCACAGGGCTTGAAGGGCTACAGTTATGTCTTCTCCACTTTCAATGCTGCTGGAATCGATACCGTAGGCAGTGGCAATGGCTGCAAAATTTGGCGCGGAATATCCCCAATAGGTGGACTGATACCGGCTGTCAAAATAGCTTTCCTGAAATTGGCGCACCATGCCGTGGCACTGGTTATCAAGGATAATGATTTTGATGGGGAGATGGTTGCGCGCGATGGTTTGCAGTTCCTGGATATTCATCTGGAAGGAACCGTCCCCGGCAATCACAACCACTGGCTGTTGAGGACGGGCAAACGCGGCCCCGATGGCTGCAGGCAGGGAAAAGCCCATGGCGCCCATGCCCCCGGAAGTAATAAAGCGCTGGCCGCTGGAAAGCTCCAGTGATTGGGCCGCCCACATCTGATGCTGTCCGACATCCACTGAATATGCCGATGCAGACTGGGCCATACGGGAAAGCTGGTGCATGAACCGGTTGGGATTGATGCCAATCGTGTCTTTCAGTTCATCCGTGTCCGGCCATTCCTGGCGGAGTTTGGTAATCTTGTCTTTCCAGTCCTGCCAGGGTGAAAATTCCTTATCTTCCGCTTTTTGAAGGGCGAGTTCCAGAAATGCGGCCAATTCGGCATGGATGACCTGGCAGCCAATTACCCGGTTGTTGATTTCGCCGATTTCGCAATCGATGTGGTAAATCGTTTTTCCTTGTTTAAAGCCTTGTGTATCCGCACCGGTCTGACGCACATCCAGCCGACTGCCCAGCACGACCAGAAAGTCGCAATCGCCCAGCGCATGATTGGCCCAACGGTTGCCATAACTACCAATCAAGCCCGCACGCAAGGGATGCCCGTAGGGTAGTACATCCACGGCCATCAACGAGTGCACCGCAGGTGCCTGGATTCGTTCCAGAAGTTCAATGGTTTTTTGGGTCAGATGAGTGGATGGAACGCCACCCCCCAGCAGGAAAAGTGGACGTTTCGCCTGATTGAGTCGGGTCAGCAGAGCATCAATACTTTCCAAATCGGGAGAGCCTTGGGCTTGGGGTGTCACTCTGCACGGCTCAGGGACTTCTATTTCAATCCGCTGAACATCCATAGGGATGTCGATGAGCACCGGTCCGCGTCTACCCTCTAATGCCGTTCTGAAGGCCATTTCCAGGATTCCTGGTATGTCTTCCGGGTTTTCCACCTGCCAGGCGGCCTTGGTGATGTGTTTGGCCATGGGGACGATTTCCGTTTCCTGGAAGCCCAACTGGCGGATGGCTCGGTCTTTTTTCTGCTCATGCCGGTTTACCTGGCCTGTGATAAAAACTGCCGGAACCGAGTCAAAATGACAACTTCCAATACCCGTCAGCAAATTGGTGGCGCCGGGACCACTGGTGGCCATCGCTATCGCCGGTATGCCGGTAATGCGGGCCATACCGTCTACTGCGAAGGATGCCCCCTGCTCGTGGTGCATGCTGATGATGCGAATCTTGTCTTGCTGGTGAATGGCGTCCAACAGATGGGTGATCATGCCACCCACGACTTCATAAACATGGGTTACGCCCTGAGCATGCAGATAAGCGGCAATATAATCGGCAACTTTCATTTTCATGGCGTTAAAGCAAAACTTTCTACAGTTCGACGGAACCCGTCTTCAATACTGACCTGTGGTTGCCAGCCCAATTGTTTTAATTTATCGACATCGGGTAAGGACAACTGCAAGCCCGGGTTTACCGTTTTGCCACACTTCTCTCGACGGACCTG
>CAZXUP010000076.1:10089-10520 GCA_964643815.1 uncultured Vampirovibrionales bacterium | reverse complement strand
GAAAACGAGCGTGAGACACCGATGAGTATCACGCACGATAAAGTGGATTGGTTGAACCAAATGGATGCAGTCTCTTTTGCGCAAGCACTGGAGCGTTGCTGCGGCGCGCATCGCTGGGTAGAGCGCATGCTGAACGCACGGCCCTTTTCAGATCCGCAAGACCTGCTCAGCAAGGCGGAAAGCATCTGGTCTGCGTTGGAACCCGCCGATTGGCTGGAAGCGTTTTTACACCATCCCAAGATTGGCAATGTGAACAGCCTGCGCGAAAAATTTGCCACGACAAAGCAGTGGGCCGAAGGCGAACAATCCGGCGTGCAGCAGGCAACGGAAGAAACACTGGCGGCCCTGGCGGAAGGAAATACGCTCTACGAAGAAAAATTCGGCTATATTTTTATCGTGTGCGCCACGGGTAAAAGCGCCGATGAAATGTT
>CAZXUP010000076.1:0-10079 GCA_964643815.1 uncultured Vampirovibrionales bacterium | reverse complement strand
TGCAGGATCGGTTGCAAAATGACGCCGATGTGGAACTCAAAATCGCCGCCGACGAACAAAATAAAATTATAAAAATTCGCTTAGAAAAATTGCTAAGGGAGGGGTTTGGAGAGGGAACGGCCCCGAATCAACCAGTTTGAAAGGGAACCTGAAATGTCATCTCCAATCACAACCCACGTGTTAGACACCACCCACGGCCACCCGGCAGAAGACGTCCCGGTACTGCTGGAAATGAGCCTGGGCAGTAACGAATGGCGAGAAATAGGCCTAGGCGTCACCAACGCCGATGGCCGCCTGACCAACCTGCTAGCGGATAATCATCGTCTGACACCCGGCATTTACCGGATTACATTTGACGCACGCAGCTATTTTGAATCTAAAAATGTGGCAGGATTTTATCCGCTCATCCCCATCATTTTTGAGGTGACCCAACCCGGACAACACTATCATGTGCCGCTGCTGCTCAGCCCGTATGGCTATTCCACCTACCGGGGAAGTTGATGTTTTTTGAACCGGCATGCACGCCGCAAGAAGGAGTACAACCATGCCCACCAGCCTCGATGCTCAAACCACCCAGGAGCTTCTATCCCGGTTGAACGTCGCCAACACCGAGTTTGCCCATATTTATCCGGGAGAATCCGAAAAGCGCCAGCCGGTGCATACGGTGTATGGTGGCGCGCATTTGTTTAAATCGGATACCGTCGTCAAGCTCGGTTCGTTATCGCTGCGAGCATTGCAAGAGTTTGCGCCGGATGCCGCCACACTGGCGCGCGCGCTGGAGCGTCCGAACGATGCCATTTTCCAGACCGTTTACACCCGTGTGGTTGAAAAGCTGAAACGCGAAGCGGTGGAAGATTTTCGGATTGATTTTGAAGACGGTTTCGGCAACCGCCCGGATGCGGAAGAGGATGCGGTGGCTGAGCGCGCCGCGCAGGAAGCAGCAACCGGCCTGAAAGAAAAGTCGCTGTCTCCCTATATCGGCATTCGCATTAAACCCTTGACGGAAGAATTGAAAAACCGGAGCGTGCGCACATTGGATATTTTTATCAGCACGCTAGTAAAAGCAACCAGTGGAACACTGCCGGAAAATTTCGTCGTGACGCTCCCCAAAGTCACGATTCCCGAACAGGTGACGGCGCTGGTTGAACTCTTTCGTCATCTGGAACAGAAAAACAACCTGCCAGATGGCGCGCTGAAAATGGAAATTATGGTGGAAACCACGCAATCCATCATCGGCTGGAACGGACACACCGCCCTGCCCAGTATTGTTTCTGCCGCACGCGGGCGCTGCGTGGCCGCGCACTTTGGCACCTACGATTACACGGCCTCATGCAGCATCACAGCCGCGCATCAGGTGATGGATCATCCGGCCTGCGATTTTGCCCGCTCGGTCATGAAAGTATCACTGGGCAGCACCGGGCTTTGGCTCAGTGACGGCGCAACCAATGTCATGCCGGTCGCCCCACATCGCGCAACGGAAGGCAAAGCGCTGACAGCTCAACAGGTTACTGAAAATCAAAATGCGGTTTTCAGCGCGTGGAAGCTCGGTTATGATCACATCCGCCACTCGCTACGAAACGGCTTCTATCAAGGCTGGGATTTGCATCCGGCCCAGTTTCCGATTCGCTACGCCGCTTGCTATCTCTTCTTCCTTGAAGGGTTTTCAGAGGCTTCCGAGCGCCTGCGCAATTTTGTCGAGAAAGCCGCGCAAGCCACGCTGGTGGGCAACGTGTTTGATGATGCCGCCACGGGTCAGGGCTTGCTGAACTACTTTTTGCGCGCGCTGAACTGCGGAGCGATTACCGAAGAGGAAGTGCTGGCCACCGGGCTGACACTGGAGGAGGTTCGTGGTCGCAGCTTCGCGAAAATTCTGGATCAGCGCAGCAAAAGCATCGTGAAAGCCTAAGTTTCAGATCTGAAAATCCAGTTCAGGTGCGTCGGGAGACTTCTCGTCACGGGTTTGTCGTGATGGAGCGTCTTCTATCGATGCCTGAGAATACGTGTTGCCAGACAGCATTTCCCGCTGGGGCAATGAGACCGTCGGTAGTTCGGATGGATCGCAGTGGGTTTCATGGATCAACACAGTCCCTTCGCAGGCGTTGGCGCTGTGTTGTGCATGGGCAACCGCCTCTTCTCGCGTGGCAAAATGTTGAATCACGCTCTGATTGCCTTCATCGATAACGCTCCAACCCTGCGCATCCGGCATTACATGCTGGCTTTTGCCTTTGATAATCATCAATTGTTCTCGAACCCATTTTTGGCGACTATACCCTAACATACGAACCAGCAAAAATGCATTGGTCACTTTACTATATTTTGAATAGCAAGAAGGCTTCGCCTTGGTCTTCGGTTGCGCTTTTGCTACAATATAAGTGACTGGTGATGTTTTGGAAGTGTTTCGGGGACCATGCGCGACCATATTCTCTTCTACATAAACGGAAAGCGCCATGAGGTCCGGGGAGAGCAGGCATTTATTCCGCTGTCGGACTACCTGCGTTATGAGCTGGGCGCGGTTGGGACAAAGGTTGTCTGCGCGGAAGGGGACTGCGGCGCCTGCACCGTGTTGCAGGGGCGTCTCCAAGGGAAAGAATTGACGTATAAACCAGTCAACTCCTGCATCCAGTATTTGTATCAACTGGATTGCAGCCATCTCGTCACGATTGAAGGTTTGAAGCAAAACGGCCAACTCAATCCCGTCCAAAATGCCATGGTGAACTGCCACGGCGCACAATGCGGCTATTGCACGCCCGGCTTTGTCGTGACGATGTGTGGCCTGTTTGAAACAAAACCGAACGGCTACCAACCGACCGCAACCGACATCCGCGATACGCTAACCGGTAACCTGTGCCGATGCACGGGGTACGATCCCATTATCGAAGCCGGGCGTTGCGTAAAGACGGATCAAATCGTCAAGCTGCATCAGCTCTATCCACCGCACACGATGCAACATGCATTTGGGCAGGCGATGCGGGAGAGTATTCGGATTGAGGCTGAAAGTTTCGAAGGCGAACCACGCCTGTTTTTCAACCCGGTCACGGTTGAGGAAGCGGTTCGACTGAAAAGCGAATTTCCAAACGCGACCATCATCCAGGGTGGTACGGACATCAGCGTGGTTTGCAACAAGCGCCACTTTGAACCGCCCGTTGTCATCAGTTTTTCAAACCTGCCGACGGAACTGGAAACGATTCGCATCGAGAACGAGGTGCTGGTCATCGGCACAAAAGTATCGTTGATGCAGTTACAGACGTTTATCGCCGATAAGATTCCGGAGCTTCATGCCATTCTCGAAACATTTGGCGGACCTCAGATTAAAGCCGCCGGAACGCTTGCGGGGAACATCGCCAACGGGTCGCCCATCGGTGATACGATTCCGTTTTTGATGGTGATGGATGCGGAAGTGGAAGCCACCGGCCTGAAAGGCAGCCGACGCATCAACCTGAATCAGTTTTATCAGGGCTACAAAAAACTGGCCTTGCAGCCGGATGAAATCATCACGCGCATTTTTTGCCCCCTGCCTAAAGAGGATGAGACTTTAAAACTGTATAAAGTATCCCGGCGCAAACATCTGGATATCGCCACGTTTACCGCCGCGATTCTCATGCGTCGCCGCAATCAGCAAATAAACTCGACGCGCATTGCCTATGGCGGCGTTGGCCCCACCGTGGTGCGTCTCCCAAAAACGGAAGCCTCGCTGGCGGGTAAGGCATTTGGTTTATCTACTTTTGAAGAAGCGGGCAAAATCGCCCAAACGGAAATTTCACCCATTACAGATGTGCGTGGTTCCCAAGCCTACCGGCTACAGCTCGCCGAAAATATCCTGCTCAAATTCTTTTACGACACCGCCGAAAAACAGGAGGCGTTGCACCTATGACAAACCTCCAGCAGCGTCAAGTCGGGCGTAATATCCCGCACGATTCCGCCCAAGGCCATGTCAGCGGAGAATCCATTTATATTGATGACATGCCGTTTGCCCGCAACGAGTTGCTGGTCGATTTTGTCGGCAGTCCGGTGGCGCATGGCAAACTGGTTTCGGTGGATGTACGCGACGCGTACAAAATCCCCGGTATTGTCGGGTTGTTCACCCACCGCGATCTGGGCGGCCACAACAAACTCGGCCCTATCACGCAGGATGAAGTGCTGCTGGTGGAAGACATTGCAACTTTTTTAGGACAACCCATTGTCGTCATCGCGGCAGAAAACCGCCAGGCCATCCAGCGGGCCATGCAATGCATCAAAGTCGAGATGGAACCATTGCCACCCATTTTTACGATTGATGAGGCCAAGGCCAAACGCAGCTTTATTCTAAACACCCGCATCATCGAATGCGGCGACATCAAAGCCGCATTTAAAGAGGCAACACATGTCATCCAGGGCGTTTTCCGCAATGGCGGACAAGATCATTTTTATCTTGAATCCCAAGCATGCATCGCGTATCCGGGTGAGTTCAATACCATCACCATACACTCCTCCACGCAGCACCCCACGGAAGTGCAGCATGTGATTGCCGACGTGTTGGGCTTGCAGCAAAAAGATGTAATCTGCATTACCAAACGCATGGGTGGCGCGTTCGGCGGAAAGGAATCACAGGCCACGCATCCGGCGGTGATGGCCTCGTTGGTGGCGCTGAAAACGAAACGACCCGCCCGCTTTGTGATGGATAAAGACAGTGACATGCGCACCACCGGCAAGCGCCATCCGTTTCAGAATGACTACAAAGTGGCTTTCACAAAAGATGGCCTCATCACCGCAATGGAAGTCGATTTGTATAGTGACGGCGGTGCGGCGAATGATCTCTCCACCGCGGTGATGGGACGCGCGATGTGTCACGCCGAGAACGCGTATTACATCCCCAATGCGCGAATCACCGGCAGCATCTGCAAAACCCATTTTCCGCCCAACACCGCGTTTCGGGGCTTTGGTGGCCCGCAAGGCATCGCCAACATGGAAAACATCATCGAGGAAATTGCGGCCTTTCTCAATAAAGATGCGTATGAAATCCGCCGTCTTAACTGTTACGGCACTAAAGATCGCAATAGCACCCCGTATGGCCAGACCGTGCAAAACAACATGCTGCCGGAGCTGTTTGACGCGCTCGCCGAAAAAGCCGAATACAAACAACGTCTGAAGGCTATTGAACACTTCAACCAAACCTCCAAAACCCACCTCAAGGGCATTTCATTCACCCCCATGAAATTCGGTATTTCGTTCAACACCAAGTTCCTCAACCAGGCCAATGCACTGGTCAATGTGTATCTCGATGGCACCGTTCAGGTTTCAACCGGCGGAACGGAAATGGGGCAGGGATTGAATACCAAAATCCGCCAGCTCGTGGCGGATGAATTTGCCATTGATGTCAATGATGTCGTGCTGATGCCAACTTCCACCGAGAAAAACAATAATACCTCTGCCACGGCGGCTTCCAGCGGAACCGACCTGAACGGCGCCGCCGCAGTGGACGCCTGCCAGAAAATCCGCGCACGCATGACAGACTTTATAGCCACGCATTGGCAATGCAAAACCGAAAAAATCATCTGGGAAAACCAGCAGATCAAAGACAGTCAGCAAAACAAAATCAGCTTTAAAGATCTCGTGAAACTGGCCTATTTGAACCGGGTTAGCATGGGTGAGCGCGGTTTTTACGCCACCCAGGGCATCGATTTTAATTGGGAAGCCGGACCACACAAAACCGGGCAGGGTTCGCCGTTTTTGTATTTCACCACCGGATGCGCCGTGTCGGAAGTGCTGATTGATCGCTTTACGGGCGACTTGAAAGTATCGCGTTCCGACGTGCTGATGGACATTGGAAAATCGATCAATCCGGGCATTGATCGCGGTCAGATTACCGGCGGATTTATCCAGGGAATGGGCTGGGTAACGACGGAAGAACTCCGCTATTCCGAAAGCGGCGATTTGCTCTCGCACTCGCCCACCACGTATAAAATTCCGAATATTCAGGATGTGCCGGAAATTTTTAACATGGACTGGATTGAGAATGATCGCAACACGGTGAATTTAAAAAGCAGCAAAGCCGTCGGCGAGCCACCGCTCATGCTCGCCATTTCCGTCTGGACCGCCGTCAAGCATGCGCTGCGGTCCGTCGCCGGACCAGGCGTCATTCCAGAATTAAATTTACCCGCCACCAACGAAGAAATTCTAAAACGCATTACACAGTACACAACTGGCAATTCAGCAAAACAATGAATGCTTTTTACGAACAATTAAACGCATTGCTTCAAAGCCACACGCCGTTTGTTTCGGTAACGCTGATTGACGCCATCGGCAGCATTCCACAAGAAGCTGGGGCCAAGATGCTGGTGACTGCCGAAGGCTTGCACAATGGCACGGTTGGCGGCGGCAAAGTAGAAAAACGCGCCATCGAAGAAGCTCTCGCGATGCTTCAGGATTCTTCCAGGAAAACCCAACTGTTTGAATGGAATCTAAACCGGGATATTGGGATGACGTGCGGCGGTTCGGTGAAATTCTACTTTGAAGTGTTTAACCAAAACACCTGGACCATCGCCATTTTCGGCGCAGGCCATGTTGCCCAGGCGTTGATTGAAATTCTGGCTAAACTGGATTGCCGCATCATTTGTATTGATCCGCGCCATGAGTGGCTAGATCAACTACCCAACTCATCATCAATCACCCAAATTTTGAGCGCCGATATGCCGGGCGAAGTCAAAAACCTGCCGGACGATGCCTTTGTCGCCTTAATGACGATGGGACATACGACAGACAAACCCATTCTGCTGGAAATTTTAAAGACACGGCAGTTTCCATATCTCGGGGTGATTGGCAGTGCGGCCAAAGCGGTCAAGCTCAAAAAAGATATTGATGAGGCGGGTTTGCCGGAAGCGTGCAAAAACGCATTTTACTGCCCCATCGGGCTGAAACTGGGCAATAACCATCCGCAGGAAATTGCCATCAGTGTTGCCGCGCAACTATTGCAAGAACGCGACCGGATTTTGGCGACACCCCTTAAGGCTTCAAGACAAGCAGCACCAGTTTAATCGCCGCAATCAGCAGCACCACCGCCAGCAATCGTCGCAAGGTTGGGCCCGAAAACTTTTGCGCGCCCAAATTCGATCCCAGCCAACCACCCGCAACAGCGGCAAGCAAAAACGGTAACAAATCACCAACAATCAAACCACCTCTGGAAACACGCCCCAGCAAACCGGCAACAGCATTGACAACAATAAAAAACGCCGACGTTGCCGCCACAGGTTTGACATCGGCCCACTTTAAAATCAGCATCAGCGGGCTAAGAAAAATACCACCGCCCACGCCCACCATCCCGGATATCAAACCAATAATTCCCCCTGCCGGAAGCGAAAACCGCAGCGGAATTTCTGCTGGCTTTATAGCTTGAACCGTCTCCGCCGAATCATTTTTGGAAAGGTTAAACCCACCCAAGCGAAACGACGCCCACAACAACGTCGCTGCCAACAACAATCCATAGGTTTGGGGAGAGACTGTCAACAACCCTCCCAAAAACGCAGCCGGAATGGACGCGATAATAAACGGCCAGGTGAGAGACCAGGAAAAATATCCGCCGCGCGTATACTCATAAAGCGCCAACCCGGCCACCACCACATTTAAAATCAGGGCCGTGCTCGCCATTTCATTCAATGCAAAGCCAAACAACGATAAAATGGCCAGATAGCCAGAAGCCCCACCATGCCCAACCGATGCATACAAAAATGCCACGATAAAAATCAGAATCGAAATCAGGGGCAGATCAGCGTGCATTTAAACTCCATGACAACCAATCAACATCAACCCATGCATTCTCGCTCAAGTCTTCGGCATCAGAAGGAAAGTCAATCAGGCAGTTGGCGGCTGCCAGTCCGCCCAACATGTGCGAATCCTGTCCACGGGTCGGCTCCACTTTAAACGTGCCGTTGCAGGTAACAACACCTCGCACAAACTCCTGACGTCCGGCTCTTTTACGCAGTGGCTTTGAGAGTTGTGCCCGAAAGTCCGATGGTTTTTCTATCGGATACCCCATCATGTTTTTCAACGCCGGTTGCACCAACTGATGATACGTAACCAGGGCAGAAACCGGATTTCCCGGCAACCCAAACACCAGCTTTTTACCGGATTTCCCAAAGTAAACGGGCTTGCCCGGCTTCATGGCAATTCGCCAGAAGAGTGTTTGAACACCGATTTCTTCCGCCACATCCTTGATGAAATCGAACGCTCCCACAGAAACACCGCCCAGTGAAATAACCACATCGTTTTCCGCCAGCGCTTTCTCAAAAATGCGCCGCGTGGCTTTTTGGTCATCGCGCACCTGATAGGCTCGGATTTTCTCAATGCCTGTCGCTTTCAAGGCCGCAGACAGCGCCGCCGTGTTGGCATCATAAATCTGCCCGCGTTTCGTCAACTTTTTTCCGGGCTGGACCAACTCGTTTCCCGTGGTAATCACCCCCACTTTGGGCTTTCGGTATACCTTCGCCGATACTTGCCCCAAGGTTGCCAGCAGACCGATCACCGGCGGTGTTATCGGTATTCCGGTTTGAATAACTGTTTGCCCTCGCTTGAATTCTTCGCCTTTCGGGCGAATGTTTTCACCCACTTCGGCGGCGGTGAAAAAACCAATGTGCTCGCCTTGGGTTTGCGTAAATTCCTGCATCACCACCGCCTCCACCGAAGCTGGAATCGGCGCGCCGGTAAAAATCTGGACGGTTTCTCCGGCTTTGACTTGAATCTTTCCGTCATCGCCAGCCTGAATCAAACCCACCCATTTCAGGTTCACCGGATGATCTGTTGATGCCTGTTGAATATCGGAAACTTTCACACCGTAGCCATCGACGGACGAATTATCAAACCGGGGCAAATCCAGACCGGCGCTGATAGATTCGGCCAGCACCGACCCTAAACTATTTTCCAGCGAACGACGCACAACGCCCAATGGTTGGGCGTGTTCCAAAATAATCCGGCGTGCTTCCTCAAATGAAATCACAGGCGAAAGTCCGGCGTATCCGGGCTTTGAAAACGATGACGTTCAATCTCTTCTTTGTGGTGCGAGCCATGCCCACCGCCACGCATAATTTTAAACGCATGCAAGACTGATGGGAACAGGGCATCCAATGATTCTTTCACACCATTTCGCGAACCCGGCAAGTTGATAATCAGCGTCTTGCCGCGCACGCCCGCCATCCCCCGAGAGAGCATGGAATAGGGCGTGCGTTCTTGTCCGTAACCCCGCAAGGCTTCCGAAATACCCGGCGCTTCGCGCTCGATAATTTTTTGCATCGCTTCGGGCGTGTTGTCCCGTGGACTCAGCCCGGTGCCACCGGTCGTCAGCACCAAGTCGTAGTGTTTCTCATCCGCGCAAATCGTCAGCACGGCTTGAACCTTATGGATATCATCGGGAATAATCAGGTATTCTTCCGGCTCAATTCCTTCCTGACGCAAGCGCTCCACAATCAATCTGCCGGACACATCCTCCTTGCGGCCCGAGGCAATCGAGTCCGACATCACGATCACCGCCGTGCGTAATGTTTTGCGAACCTGCTCTTGCCCGGTTTTGAAATCGGACTTGCCGCCTTTTTTGGAAAGCAGCCGGACGGTGCCGATTTCCATCTCCTCATCCAGCATTTTCAGCATGTCGTACAGCGTCAGCGCTGCCACGGAAGCCGCCGCCAGCGCTTCCATTTCCACACCGGTTTTATAAATCGCTTTTACGGTCGTTTGGACTTCGATAAAATCGTCGTGCAGATGAAACTCGACCCCAACAAAATCAATCGGCAGCGGGTGGCAATAGGGGATAATCCGGCTGCATTCCTTGGCTGCCTGGATGGCCGCCACTTTCGCAATCGGCAGTGGATCGCCCTTGGGCACCGTGTGTTCGCGAATGGCCATGATGGTCTCCGGCGACGCCTTCAAAATCGCCTGAGCCGTCGCCACCCGCAGTGTTTTGCTCTTGTCGGAAATATCACGCATGTCTGGTTTTCAGCCCCCTATCTCAATCATCGGGCGGTTTTCCACGTTCAACAACTCCTGTATCGGCGGATGCGCCTCGGACTTGAGCCGAACCGCCGAGGAAATAAGCTGTTCCAGCGCCTGATCACTGG
>CAZXUP010000075.1:6026-10588 GCA_964643815.1 uncultured Vampirovibrionales bacterium | reverse complement strand
ACATGATCGGTCACCGTTTTCCACTCGTCTTTGGAAAGCGGCTTGCGGCTTTTGTAAATCAGTTCATTGTCGAGATCATAAAACTCGATCCCCGCAATGTCATCGCTGGACGCCACCATGTTATCCGTGAACGTACGGATATTAAAGTCTCGGTTACGGCTATCCAAACGCTCTACCCCGCCCACCGAAACCACGTTGGTGATCATATCGGCAAAGCGATCGTAATTGTTGCTAAGGGCATTATGGTAGTTACTATAAATCCCGTACGCCACAATCAGAAACGAGCAGGAAATGGTGGCAATCACCAAGAGCAGAATTTTGTTCTCGGACGAGAAAAAGTTAGGTTTCGCCACGTCGAATAAAGCCTCGGGGTGGGATCATACGCCAATGTCTATTGTACAGGATCTTTTCATCCCGGTGTGGCTCGATGGCGTAACCCCTTGGCCGATCAGTCCAGAATTTTGCCCTGAAGCAGCTCAACCGCATGCTTTTTGGCCTCAGACAGTTCAGGACTCGTCTCGGACACGGCCATGTTCTGACCAGCAAACGGCAATTCAACAGCCGAGGCGGGTTCGACAGTCGTCGGCTCGCTGGCTATCATTTCAGACACAAGAGATGATGCAGCAGCCTGGGCAATGGGAGCAGCTCCCACTGTCGCCAACACCGGCTCCGGGGCAGGCGTCGCGGTCGAAACAGGAGTTGAAACCGGCGGTGCAACGGGCGTTGGCTTCTTCATCTCGCGTTTCTCAACAATCAGCTCCGTGCGAACCTGCTGCCCATAGAACTGACTGACCGCCTGCTGGATATGCGGCAATCGCTCCGGGCTTTTGAGTGCATTCAGGATGGGATCGCTGACACAGCCAATCACCACCAGGTCACCCTCTCGGCGCACCAGAAACGCTTGTTGCTGCAAGCGGCTTCGCGTGGGAATGTGGGCAACCAGATTGCAGATATGGTTAAAATCAGCCTCTAGCCCACCAATGTCTACTGGGGCCACTGGCACAACCGGAGCAGCAGGAGCAGAAGCGACCGGTGGCGGCTCACCCATTGGAGCCGAAGTAGTAGCAGGCGCTTCCGGCTGTACAGGCTCCAGCCCAGATGGTGATGCTTGTATAGGTACAGACGGCGGCGCCGCCGGGGATATTTGGATTGGCTCAGAGATTGGTTTTGAAACCGGCGCTGCTTGTGCAACAGGTTGTGGCATAGATTGCACTGGCGCGGGGCGGGCTGACGGCTGAGGCATTGTACGAGAAGCTACAGGCGCTTGTCCGCTTAACTGGGCCTCCAGCCGAGACACCCGTTCGGATAAATCCTTGACCAGTTCGATTTCGTAGCGGTACGCCAGTTCGATCAAGCCCACTTCCAGCCACAACTGGGGCTGATTGCCGTTTCGGATGTTTCGCTCAACGGATGCCAAACGCCCAATCAATTGCGGCAACTCCTCCGGCTCTGGAAACAACGCCACTTGCTCGGCTAACTGCGCAAAGTAATCCGGCGGCAAGTCCAGTTGATCGGGGTTTGCGCCAGTACCCGTTGCCTGAACCAGCAACAGGTTACGGAAATGAACGGTCAAATCCTTCAGCAGTTGAATCGGCTCGACGCCCCGGTTCAGCAATTCACCCAGTTCGCGCAGCAGATCAGCGGCGCGGCGTTCGGCAATGGCCTTGCTGAGGCGCAGCAGCAAATCTTCCTCAATCGTGCCGATAAACAGCGCCACATCCTTGCGGTTAATCACCTTATCCGCTTGCGCCCGCCCCAACACAGACACCTGATCGAGCAAACCCACCGCGTCCCGGAGGCCGCCGCGCGCATGGCGGGCAATCATCAGCAACGCTTCATCGTCAATCGTAATTTGTTCTTGCGCTGCAATGTACCTTAGCCGGGCCGTGATATCCTCGCTCGTAATGCGGTTGAAATCGAAGCGCTGGCACCGGGAAATGATGGTGGGCAAGACCTTATGGGCCTCAGTAGTCGCAAAAATAAACACCACGTTGGGGGGCGGCTCTTCCAGCGTTTTCAGCAACGCGTTAAACGCGGACTTGGAGAGCATATGAACTTCATCGATGATGTAAATCTTGAAGCGCCCCGACATTGCCGTGTATTGGGCATTTTCAATCAATTCACGGGCATCATCCACACTGGTATGGCTGGCCGCGTCAAACTCCACCACATCCAGGGCGTTGCCTTGCGCAATCCCGGTACAGGAAGCACATTGCAGGCAGGGCGACACCGTCGGCCCCTGCTCGCAGTTAAGTGACTTGGCAAAGATCCGCGCGGTTGAGGTCTTTCCGGTTCCACGAGGGCCGCAAAAAAGGTACGCATGCGCCACTTTGTTGAGGTTAATCGCATTGCCCAGGGTTTGGACAATGGCTTCCTGCCCAACGACATCCGAAAACGCCTGGGGACGATATTTTCGATACAGCGGAATATAAGTTTCTATCCGCGTGGCCATCGACGCTTCTGTCATGGTGCTGCTCTCTTCTCACGTCTCAAAACTGGGGATACGATCCTAGTGTACTGAATTCTCCCCTGCGAATAAAGCCCGTGTAACGGGGTTGATATCCTTTTCCCTCTCTTATCCCTGTTTTATACACATAGAAGAAAAGAGAAAACGCCGGTTTTCCACGGGAAAAGCCCCAACGGAAACGGCGTGTAAGCGCAATATAAGTGTGAGTGAGAATTCTTTATCCAGCTTATGTCCTTGTGATTATATAAAAACAATTATTTTAAGTCTTGGAACGGGATATGAACAATTGTAAACCCTGTTTTTAAAGACCCTGAAAGGATTTCAAAAATAAAAAGCGTCGTTTCACGGGCTGCAATGAATGGCAAGCCACGAAACAACGCTTAAAGCGCAATATAAGTGAGTCTTAATGAAGTCTGTCCAGCTTATGTCCTTGTGATTATATAAAAACAATCAACAAAGAACTTTGGAACGACTTCTAAACAAATGTAAACCTACGCTTCTGGAGAGTTCTCCAGGGGAGTGTCAAAAACGTTTCGATGCGCGGCTTTGACGTGCTGTTTGCTGACCTGGGTATAAATCTGCGTGGTGGCAATATCGCTATGCCCCAGCAACTCCTGCACCACCCGCAGGTCCGCGCCGTTCTCCAACAAGTGCGTGGCAAAGCTGTGCCGAAACGTATGCGGCGACACCCGGCGACCGAGAATATGCTTCAAATCCTGCACACGCTGCCAAACCTCGCGCCGGTTTAACGGCGTCTTAAACAAACCATCCTTCCCATCCAGATGAATCAACAGCGGGTCATCACCTTGAAGCCCGGTTTGCGCCAGATACTCTTCCACCACCCCAATCGACACATCGCCCAACGGCGTCAGACGCTCTTTACCCCCCTTGCCCAGCACCCGAAGATATCCACCGGCCCTATCCACCGATTGCACCGTCAGGCCCACCAGCTCGGAAACCCGAAGACCGCACGCATACAGCAGTTCGACAATCAGGCGATCCTGCAAAGAGAGGCTCTCGGCATTCAGCAGCCGGTTCACTTCCGTCATCGTCAGCACTCTGGGGAGTGTTTTTCGACGCTTGGGAAGCTCCAGCAGCGCCAGCGGATTTTCCCGCAGGATGCCTTTCATCTGCAACCACTCGTAAAAGCCCTTGATGCCGCTCATCTTACGCAAAATCGTGGTGGTCGCGTTATTTTTGGCTCTCAAAGAAGCCAAATAGCGGTTCACATCCCGCCGGGCAATCTGATGCAGCTTGAGCGACCGCTTACCGTCAGCCGGATTTTCATGAAAATTTAAAAATTCCAGAATGTCTCGCTCGTAAGCCTCCAATGTGTTGGGCGAATACCCCCGCTCCTGCGAGAGATGATCGAGATATTCCGAAAGCATCAGATGCATCGCGTCTTAACGGGCGCTCGCGCCGCTCCCCCCCGAAACCAGACGTTTGAAGTCTTCGGGGCGGGCCGTTTTGGAAAGCGCATCTTCAAATGTGACCAATCCACGCTGGTACAAATCTTTCAACGACGTTTCCATCGTTTGCATCTGGTACTGCGCGCCCGTCTGGATGGATGAATAAATCTGCGCGGTCTTGCCCTCACGAATCAGGTTGGCGATTGCAGGCGTGACGATCATGATCTCAAGCGCCATCACCCGGCCTACTTTTTCTTTAAATTCGTTCAAGCGCGGCAGAAGCGCCTGCGACAACACCGCAATCAAACTGTTGGACAACTGCACGCGAATTTGTTGCTGCTGCTCGGGCGGAAACACGTCCACAATACGGTCTACGGTTTGCATGGCGCTGGAGGTGTGCAAGGTGCCCATCACCAGGTGACCCGTTTCGGCAGCCGTCAGCGCCAACCGGATGGTTTCAAGGTCCCGCATCTCACCCACCAGAATCACATCCGGGTCTTCACGAAGGGCAGCGCGCAAGGCGTTATCGAAGCTGCGCGTATCCTGACCCAGTTCGCGCTGGTGCACCACGCACCGCTTGGATGGGTGGATAAATTCGATCGGGTCTTCAATGGTCAAAATATGGTGCGGCTTACTGCTGTTCACGTAATCGATCATCGCGGCCAGCGTGGTGGACTTACCGGAAC
>CAZXUP010000075.1:0-6016 GCA_964643815.1 uncultured Vampirovibrionales bacterium | reverse complement strand
CTGAATACAGCGTTGTGGTTTTACCGGAACCGGTCGGGCCGGTCACCAGCACCAGTCCCTTGGGACGGTCGGCAATTTCTTTGACGATGGGCGGCAGGTTCAGCCGATCGAACGTCGGCACCTCGGCGCGAATCGTCCGGAGCGCCGCCGCGTACGAACCACGGTCTTTATAGACGTTAACCCGGAAACGGCCCAGGCCGGACACACCGTAGGAACAATCCAAATCCCAGTTCTGTTCCAGCACGCGGCGTTGCTCGTTGGTGAGCATGCTAAAAATCAGGCGTTGGCAATCCTCTTTGGTGAGGGGCGGGTATTCGGTGCGGACCAGGTTGCCGTCAATCCGCAACACGGGCGGAAGACCGGAAGACAAGTGCAAGTCGCTTGCGCCCCGCTCAAAAACCTGCCCCAATAATTCCTCAAGAATCATGACCCGAACACTCCTCTGCTCTCAAAGCGGCTTGTGTCACCTCAAAAAGAGTTTGCCTCTCTTTCATTGTACAGAATTTTTCGTCAGCACACCGCATTCCCGATCCATCCCGGCCTGAAATTCCTCTTATCGGAGGAATTCTGTACAATGAGGGCTATGAGCCATCCGCCACAATCCGACGCGCAAACACTGCAAAATACCGTCCGGCACCTGCTGACGGTAACAACCACACTACTGGTGCTGTGCGTGGCGGGTGTGTTTATCCATTATTTTTACTCGCTGGCAGCCCTGCTCAGCATTGTACTCATCGTAACCTACCTGCTATTAGGCCCAGTCAACCTGATGGAACTGCTGATCACCGCGTTTTCCAAAACCTTGGGACATCAGCTCCCCGGCTATCGCTCCTTCACAAAGCATTCTCCCGATGCCAACCCGCGCATTCTCGCCGTGCTGATTGTCTACTTCGTGTTTTTCATGACGCTCATCATCAGCAGCATGCAACTGACCCCGCTGCTGAGCAAACAATTGGGAGACCTCGGCAGTAAAGCAGGCACCCAATTGATGGAGATTTCGGACCGGGCCATTGACTGGGCCGATGAAAACGTAGGCAAAGGGACATTTCGCAGTTTGTTTGCCCAAGATATTCAACAGGCCGAACGCCAGGGGCTGGTCAAAAAGCACGCGCCCGCCGATATGCCGGTGACGCAGGAAGAAAAACAGGTGATTCATCAAAGCGTCCTGCAGACCACGCTCAACCAACTGCAAAATGCAGCCGCGTCGGCACTGCCCAATTTCATCTCGCTGGTCGGCGGCACCCTCAACGGCTTTATCTATTTTCTATCCGGCCTTTTACTCACATTTTATTTTTTGGTGGAAGGCCACAAACTCAAAAAGAACGTTGTCTCGTTGCTGCCTCCCAAGGATGAAGAAGCCGCCGAGTATCTCCTCAACAGTTTCCACCAGGTCATGTTTTCCTTCATCAAGGGACAGGTGCTGCTGGGCATGCTGACCGGCTTTTACATGTTTGTCGTTTATTCCATTTTTGGGGTGCCCTATGCGTTTTTGCTGGGCGTCGTATTTGCCCTGGCCGAACTGCTGCCCGTCATCGGCACGTGGATTGGCATCATTATCGGGCTGACGGTGATTTTGCTGAACATGGACCCCATCGTGGCCTTCTGGGTCTGGCTCTGTTCGTATATTTATCAAACCCTCAAGGACAATATCCTGGCGCCGAAAGTCGTGGGCGATGTGATGGGCCTGCATCCCCTGGTCATTATCCTGGCCTTGCTCATCTGCGCCAAAATTGCGGGCTTGCTGGGCATTTTGGTGGCTCTGCCGCTGGCTAGCGCCATTAACGTTATTTTAAGACTGCTGCTGCAAAAAGACGCCACAGAAAAATTACAGGCAACAGAAAACAAAGCCGCAGGAGGTTCGCATGTCTGAGCGGCGGCAGTTGCTTTCCAGAACCAGCAAAATCAACCTGACCCTGCTTTGCATCGGGTTCCTCGCCGCACTCAGTATTTTTATCATGGAATCGCTCACCAGTATTGTGGGTATGGTGGCTGCCGCGTTGATTCTCACCTATCTGCTGCTGGGGCCGGTTCAGTGTATCGAGGGCGTTTTAAAACGATTGAAGCGCCTGAAACAAAAAGAACGTCCATTGTTCTCGCCCAACCTCAGCCGGACACTGTCTATTTTGCTGGTCTATTTAATGCTGGCCGGGTTTCTCGTGCTGGCGCTGGTTCGGGTGGCGCCTCCGTTGTCAACGCAGATCAAGGATTTCGCCCACGATATCCCGGCCTATCTCTCCAGGCTGGATGACACCACCAAAGCCAAAACACAGACACCCGCAGTTTCCATCCCGCCATCAACACAAACCGAACAACCCAAAGCCTTACCTTCCAAACGACTTGGCCAATCCCGAATTTTGGCCGCCACCGCACGACTCTCGATGCAAAAGCTGGTGGATATCTATGAGCGTTACGCATCCAGACTGGGCGGTTATCTGTTGGATATCGGCACCACCACCATCACCAGCCTGGTTTATCTACTAACCACATTGGTATTGGTTTTTATTCTGCTGCACGATGGCCGTAATCTGAAAACCGGTTTTGTCGACCTGATGCCAAGCACCAGTGAAAACACCATATCCGACTTTCTGGAGCGACTTCACTTGCAGTTCTACAGTTTTATCAAAGCCCAGGTCATTATCAGTGTCCTGTCCGGTGGATTGATGTATCTGCTGCTCTCGCTGCTCAATGTTAAATACGCATTGATGCTCGGCATGCTATTCGGCACCGCTTCCATTCTGCCCGTCATCGGTCCCTGGATTGGCCTGGTTCCCATCACGCTGTTTGTGGAATTCGGCAATCACCCCACATATATCATCCAGATCTTATTGTACGCGGGCATTTTTTACCTGATGAAAACCTACTGGCTATGGCCCAAACTCATTGATCGCCGCTTCGACATCGACCCGATCATTTTTATCATTACACTGATTGCATGCATGCAGATTGTCGGCTTGCTGGCCGGTATTTTGTTAGCGTTCCCACTGTCCAGCGTACTGAGTGTGTTGATGGATACCCTGGAAGAAGGCAAACAGAAACAAGAAGCATCTGCCTAACGAATATGCTTACCCATCACAACCGGATGGGACGCGCCCGTGCAAGCCGGGATATTATTAGGGCGGTTGAGCATGGCCGCCCAGGCCAAGATCGCAAACGCCAACGCCTCTTTATATTGATCAGGAATACCGAAATCCGCATGTGTTTTTAAGACAATTGTTCGATTCTTTTCTGCAAATAATTGCTGCAACGTTTCCATCAAAAAGCGATTTTTCACGCCACCGCCACCAATCACCACATCCGAAATGTCATAGGCAGGAAACACAAAACGCTCGTACGCATCCACAATGCTGGCCGCCGTAAACCGGGTGAGCGTCGCCACCCAATCGGCAGGTGCAACATCCGGGTGATCGCGTAAAAGCACCTCTAAAAACGGAACGCCAAACAGTTCCCGTCCGGTGGTTTTTGGCGGGGGTTGTTTGAGATACGGATGCGCCATCAGCGCTTGCAAAACCGTCGTGTTGATTTTCCCGCCGCGCGCGATGTCGCCGTTGGCATCGTAGGCGCGATCAAAAAACCGTTGCATCGCTGCATCGATGAGCATGTTGCCCGGCCCGGTATCGAAAGCAATCACCGGCAAGTTTTTATCACTTTGCGCTTGCTTCGACGGCACGACCGTGACATTGGCAATGCCCCCGATATTTTGAATGCAGCGGCCCCGTGTGTCATCCTGAAACAGCAACAAATCCGCAAAGCACACCAAAGGCGCTCCTTGGCCGCCCGCCGCCATGTCTCGCGGACGAAAATCGGCAATGGTGTACACACCGGTTTTTTCCGCAATGATGGAAGACTCTCCGATTTGCAGCGTACCACCTAACTTTCCGGCACTCTTGTCTGACGCACTGGGCGGCCAATGATAGATCGTCTGTCCATGCGAGCCAATGCAATCAATCTGCCCCGGCTTGATTTTATGCGCCCGCATCAAGCCCAACGCGGTTTCGGCAAACAGCTCACCCACAGCCACATTTAACTGGCACAGTGTTTCGAGAGGCGCCGTTTTTTCGGTCATACACGTTAACAACTGTTGCCGCAAATCGTCTGGCATATCGCAACTGTGCGTCGCGATGATGTCATAGTTCAGTTGCCCGTTTAAAAACGTTAGCCGCGCCAAACAGGCATCCACGGCATCCACCGAGGTCCCCGACATCAACCCCATCACCGTCAGCGGTTGCGTGTTATCCGGCCTAGACATGCTGAATGAACAAGCGCTCCATCTTCCGCAAAAACTTGATATAAACCCGCTCGCTATGTTTGATGAGCGGATCGACCAGAATAGTATAGGCCCCCATCCGCTGCCCCACCCAGATATCCGTCAACGGACGATCGCCCACCATCGCCACTTCGCGCACCGTCAGCCCCAGCATATCCAACGCTTTTTCAAACGCTTTGGTATCAGGCTTGGCCGCATGCGCAATCACGGGAATATTTAAAATCGTCTCCGCCCGACTGCAATACTCCAACTTTTTGTTGTTGGAAAGCACAATGCATTTAAAACCTTCCGCTTCCAGAAGCGCCAGCCACACGCCGATACGCTCTTCGAGCGCACAGGTTTTGGGCGCCATGATCGTGTTGTCCAAATCGAAAATAAACGCCTTGATGCCTTGACGCTTGAGCATCTGCAAGTCAATGGTTGTGATGTCTTCGACAATCAAATTGGGTTTAAGAAACACCAACGGAAACGCGCTCCTTGCCTCGCAAAATCGACCACTCCAGACCGTCCGTTTGAGCTTGCAATGCCTTGGGCAGCGGAATCACCACCGTGTGATTGGTTTGAACTTCCCGCACCGACAAACCATTCTCATCATACAATTCAGTCAGCTCAAACGCGGCAACGCCACTTGGTGTAATCCAATCAACATGATCACCTAGTCTAAACGGATTTTTCGCCTTGAAGCGCAACCCCGTCGCTGTCTGGCATACACCGGCTTCATCGGCCTGAGCCAAACCTAAAAACATCGCCGTTTGATGACTGCGGGAATCTTCGTAGTTATACGCGTTCCGGTTCGGGCGGCCATCAAAGAAACCTTCGGTAAAACCCCGATTCCCTGCCTGCGACAGCTCGGCCACCCAGCGCGCCATTCGCTCTTCGGGAGCAGTCTTGTTTGTCTGGAAGTAATCAATCGCTTCGCGGTAAATACGCCCGGCCGTGGCTACATAATAAACGCTTTTGGTGCGACCTTCCACTTTAAAAGAAACAATGCCCGCATCCTGCAACTCGCGCAGATGCCGCACCAGGCACAGATCTTTGGAGTTGAGCATGTAAGAACCCTTGTCATCCTCTTCAAAGGTATAGACATGCTCGGGCCGGGTCGCTTCCATCATTTGCAACGATTTGATATCCGAACCGGTTTCCGCCACATCCTCATTGCGAGGCGTATCCGTACCCTGGCAATCTCCAGCGGGATGCGTTGCGCCAGTTTCCTGGAACTCCCAACGGCAGCTATTGCCACACATCCCCTTGTTGGAATTTTTCGTGTTATCCGTCAGATAGTCGCTGATGACGCAACGCCCGGAATAGGCCACGCACAGCGATCCATGCGTGAAGCACTCCAGCTCCAAGTCCGGCAGCTTTTCATGAATTTCCACAATTTCGCGGTACGGCACTTCGCGCGCCAAAATCACGCGTTCCACCCCCAAATCCTGCCAGAAGGCGCAGGCTTCGGCATTGAGCGTGTTGGCCTGCGTGCTGAGGTGAATCGGCACCGACGGCGCGTGTTTTCCAGCCAAACGAAAAATACCGGGATCCGTCACGATCAGGGCATCCGGGCGGATTGCCTCCAGCTGCTCTAAATGCGGGATGGCCCGGTCCAAATCGCGGTTGGAGGCAAAAATATTGAGCGTGACATACGCTTTGACACCTCGTTGCTGGGCATAGTGGATGTTGGCCGCCAGGTTTTTGGGCGTAAACTGCTCGCCACGGCTGGGGGTCCGCAAGCTGGTCATCGGCAAGCCCAGATATACG
>CAZXUP010000074.1:8685-10749 GCA_964643815.1 uncultured Vampirovibrionales bacterium | reverse complement strand
CCGGGGTGGGCTGCTGGGCGGCAACGGCGGCTTTGTCGAAACCTCCGGCAAACAACTCCTGCATGCCACCGGCTCCGTGGAGGCCGGTGCGACACAGGGTCAGGCCGGGCAATGGCTGCTGGACCCCAACAACATCACCATCCAGAATGGCGGGGCGGACACCAACCTATCGTGTGACGCATCGAATCCCAACACCTGCGGCACAACCAACGATAACGCCATCGTGACGTCCGCCACCATCGCCAGCTCGCTGAACAACGGCACCAGCGTGATCATCCAGACCACCAATTCCGGGGCCGACTCCCAGCTCGGCAACATTAGCGTCGCGGCGGGCACTCTTATCGAAAAAACCGGCGGCGGAGACGCCACCTTGACCCTGCAGGCGCACAATTCCATCCTGTTCAACGGCACCCTGGCCAATCCCATCAATATCAGCAGCACCAGCAACCGGCTCAATATCACCCTGAATGCCGATACCGACGGTATCGACGGTGGCGCAATCGCGCTGACTTACGCCAACCTGTTGTCCAACGGCGGTGATATCCTGCTGGGTGGCGGGGCAAATCCGCTGCTCAATGCGGCCACCGGCACTTCAACCCATCAGGCGGGAATTCGTCTGAGCAATTCAACCTTGTCAGCAGGCGCCGGCTCTATTTGGTTACGGGGACAAGGCTGGAGTAACGCCGGCAGCAACAGCGCCCTGCATGGCGTCGCCCTGAGCAATAGCCAACTCCAAACCACCAGTGGCGATATCACGATCCAGGGTACTGGCGGCACGGGCGGCGCTAACAATTACGGCATCCAAATCACCGGGGCCGGCTCATCAGTCACCAGCCTGGACGGCGATATCAGCATGACCGGCCAGGGCGGGGACGGCACCGGATCGAACTATGGGATCATAAATGACGGTGGTCAAATCAGCGGCACGGGCGACGCAAAACTCACCATCGACGGCACCGGCGGCACGGGTGGCGCTAACAATCACGGCGTCTATGTCAACGGAGCCAACTCGGTCATTACCAGTCTGGATGGCGATGTTAGCGTCACCGGCCAGGGTGGTGACGGCACCAGTGGAAATTACGGGGTTTATGTGGCAACCAGCGGACAAATCCGCAGCACAGGCGATGCAAAACTCACGGTCGACGGCACCGGCGGCGGCGGCGTCAACGGCACCACCACAAATTATGGCGTCTATCTCGCCGGAGCCAACTCTCACATCACCAGCGCGGATGGCGATGCGAGTATCACCGGTCGGGGCGGTGTCGGCACCGACACCAACTTCGGAGTTTATCTGCACAACGGTGGGCAAATCCGCAGCACCGGCGATGCCAAACTCACGGTCGACGGCACCGGCGGCGGCGGTGTAAACGGTACCACCGGCAATCATGGCGTCTATTTCAATGGAGCCAACACACTGATCACCAGTGTGGACGGCGATATGAGCGTGACAGGCCGAGGTGGCACCGGCATCAGTGGAAATTCCGGGATTTATGTGAGTGCCGATGGGCAAATCAGCAGCACGGGCAGCGCAAAACTCACGATTGACGGCATCGGCGGTGGTGGCGTAAACGGCACCACCGGCAATTATGGCACCTATGTCATTGGGGTCAACGCATCCATCAGCGGTACGGATGGCGATGTCAGCATCACCGGCCAAGGTGGCGAGGGTACCGCCACGAACATCGGGATTCATGTGAGTGGCGATGGACAAATCAGCAGCACGGGCAGCGCAAAACTCACGATTGACGGTACCGGCGGCGGTGGTGTAAACGGTACCACCGGCAATCATGGCATCTATATCGCCGGAGCCAACTCTCACATCACCAGCGCGGATGGCGATGTCAGCATCACCGGCCAAGGTGGCGAGGGCACCAGTGGAAATTCCGGCGTCGTAGTGAATACCGGTAGCCAAATCCGCAGCACGGGCGATGCAAAACTCACCCTTGACGGCGCCGGTGGTGGCGGCGTGAACGGTACCAACAACAATCATGGCGTTTATGTCACCGGGGCTGGCTCATCCATCACCAGCACGGATGGCGATGTGAGCGTCACCGGCCAGGGTGG